>JAJDCC010000055.1 GCA_029261015.1 Candidatus Omnitrophota bacterium
TTGCTGAGCGTTTCAGGAATGGTAAAGACGACGGCAGGTGAGATTGTTTTTCAGGGCAAGAGTTTGCGGGGTATGCCTGCAGATCAGATTGTGCAATCTGGAATCAGCCATGTTCCAGAAGGGCGCCACGTATTAGCCACATTGACGGTCCATGAGAATTTACTCTTAGGAGCCTATCTGCGTAAAGATAGAAAGGATGTTCAAAGAGATATTCAAGAGCAATACCGGCAGTTTCCTATTCTAGAAAAACGCGCGCAGCAGTTGGCCGGAACGCTTTCTGGTGGTGAGCAACAGATGTTAGCTATTGCGCGCGGTCTTATGAGTCGCCCTAAGTTGCTCATCTTGGATGAGCCTTCATTAGGGTTGGCTCCTTTGCTAGTAGCTGAGATTTTCACAACCATCGAAAAGATCAATGAAGCAGGGACTGCTATTTTATTGGTGGAGCAAAATGCGTATCAAGCACTCAAAATTGCGCATCGAGGGTATGTCCTGGATACAGGAAAAGTTGTTTTAAGTGATACTGCACAGAATTTAAGTCAGAACCCTCAAGTGCGGACAGCCTATTTGGGGAATTAGTGTTTTTTCGACGATATGCGGCTTATTTGATTGATTTAAGCTCAAAAGTCTATAAGCTTTTTAGTGACCCTTACGAAGCATAGTAAACCCATTTAAGGAAAGTCATGTTAGTCAAAAAGCAATTCTATGTAGCGTTGATCCTCTGCGCTTTCAACAGTGCATCAGCGCTGGCTCAAGAACCTTCAGTGGATCGTCTGGATCCTAAGCAATGGCAAAGAACAGTCACTGAAGAGAAACCCTCCAAAGCTGCAAGCTTATCTGAAAATTGGGACGTGGCAATCATCAATGCAGATGAAGGGGAAGTGCTCAATTTGGAACAAATCAGTCAGGTGGCATTAGCAAAAAGTTTAGACATTCAGATTTATCGGTTGGATCAGCAAATCCAGCAAGAGACTGTCCAAGAAGAACGAGCCACATATGACACTCAACTTACGGTTTCAGGGCTGTATCAGATCGATGAAACACAGCCTGCCAGTACGATTTTAGGCAGTCGTTCCGTGGATGGTTCCATTGTGACAAGCCTAGAGAAACACTTGCCTTTGGGCACAGACATTACGTTAACGCATGAGGGGGCGAGGTCCTCAACGCAAAGCCCTTTTGCTTCACTCAACCGTCAATACACCAGCTCTCTTGAAGTTGCGGTCACACAACCGGTTTTAAAAAACTTTCTAGGTCGGATTGATCGGGCGCGTCTCAATCGTGTGCGATTGGATGCAGAACATTTTGATTATGAAACTCTGGACCGGGTAGAGGCGCAACTGTTTTCGATTCGTGAAGCCTATTGGGATTTGGTTTTTGCACGCTTGAATCTAGGAGCGCGACGCGAAGCTTTAGAAAAAGCCCAAGAGTTCATGCACACCATGCAAGATAAATTGGATTTAGGTTTGGTCGAGAAGCAGGATGTTTATGCGGCTGAGGCTAATGTGCGGTTGCGTATAGTTGAAGTGCTTGAGGCGCAAACGACTTTTCAAAATCATCAGCAAGCCCTTCAAGTGATGATTGATTTGCCTCAATCGGCCAAATTGGTGCCGGGCAGTAATCCTCAATTAAAGCCGCTCCCCTGGACGTTGGATGAGCTATTAGAGCAAGCTTATTCACAGCGACGAGACCTCAAACAGATCAAACTTTCCGCCTCAATGGCTGATTTACGTTTGGTGATGACACATTCTGAGAGATGGCCTGAGTTGGATCTTGAGGCCTCATACCGTTCTAATGGATTGGATCGAGAATTGTGGAATGCTCAAGGTGAAATCGGAGGCTTTAATCATCCCACACTTTATGCAGGGTTTTCTTTCACGATGCCCTTAGAGAATCGTTGGGCGCGTGCTGATCATCGCCAGGCTAAACTTGAACAGCAACAGACTTTGTTGCTCATGAAACAAGTGGAAAAGAATGTGGACAGGGATGTGCAAGAAGCGTATCGCAATGTTTTGCTGGCAGAAGCAAGGATTCAGCAAACACAACGCATCGAAGCTTTGCAGCGCAGCAAACTGGTTGAAGAAAGTCGATTCTTTCAATTAGGCCGATCGGATTCTCAAAAAGTGATCGATTATCAGGAAGACCTGATCACAGCGCAGACGCGGGCTCAAGAGGCTTTGGTGCTATATGAAAAAGCTTATGATGCTTTACTGCGCAAAACCAATCGACTCTTAGATGAAATGGACTTTCAGTCATGAATTTGCCTAAATTCTCTGTAGAGAACTCCTTATTTGCTAACCTCATCTCAGTCATTATTTTATTGGCTGGAGGCATGTTGTTGCTTACCAACAAATTGCCCCGTGAAGCTTTCCCAAATGTGGACTACGGTTTTGTGACGGTACAAACGACCTATGCAGGAGCCACTTCCAAAGAAATTGAAAAGTTAATCACCATCCCCATTGAAGATGAATTGCGTGAAGTGGATGGGGTAGATGAGGTGACGTCGATTTCTTTAGAAGCATTCTCGATGATCTTTATCCAAATGGATGCAGATATCGAAGATAAAGACCGTGTGGTGAATGATATCCAACGCTCCGTAGATCGGGTACCAGATTTACCCGATGAAGCTGAGGACCCCATAGTTACGGAGATTAAAACGCATGATCAGCCTGTCCTGATTTTGTCCTTATCAGGCGCGGATATTTGGACGCTGAGGCAATCCGCAAGAGCTTTAGAAGATTGGCTAGAAGAACTTCCAGGGATTGCTCGTGTCGATAAAACGGGTTGGCGTGAAACTGAAATTTGGGTATCGGTCGATCCTGAGAAATTAGTGACCTATCATTTGGCGCTTGAAGAAGTGGCGCGTGCTTTGCGCACACGCAATACCAATGTCCCCGGTGGAAAAATTTATATCGAGGGAGAACAGCATGTGATCCGCACCTTGGGTGAGTTTGAGACTCCTGAAGAAATTAAGGAGGTGATTATCCGAGCGAATGATCAGGGAAATTGGCTCTCAGTGGGTGATGTGGCTGAAGTGAAATATGCCTTGGAAGAAAACGACAAGGTAGAGAAAACCAATGGCCATCAGGCAGTCAATTTGGTGGTGATTAAAAAAGCGCGTGAAGATACTTTGGGATTGGTAAAACGGGTGCGTGAGCGCATTGATGCCTTTAAGCCTCAACTACCGGATGATGTGAATCTTTTGGTGATGGAAGACTTAGCCTTGAAGTATGTGCGCCGACGTCTGAGAATCCTCACTTTTAATGGCACGGTGGGTGTGGTTTTAGTGACCTTGGTGCTCTTGCTGTTTTTGAGTCCAAGAACAGCGATTTTGACCGCATTGGGTATCCCCATATCTTTTGCTGCAGCAGTGATTGTCATGTGGATGATGGGGATTACCATTAATTTGCTGACGATGTTTGGTTTGGTCATTGTGCTGGGATTGGTCGTTGATGACGCTATTGTTGTGTCCGAAAACAGCTATCGGTATCTGGAGATGGGGTTGTCTCCGCGCGAGGCTGCCATCAAAGGGGCTCAAGAAGTGGTGAGGCCAGTGACGGCCACGATTTTGACTTCGGTGGCAGCTTTTCTGCCTTTAGCTTTTATGTCCGGCATCATTGGCAAATTTATGGCGGTGTTTCCGGTGGTGGTGATTGCGACATTGCTTGCATCGTTGTTTGAATGCATTGTGATTTTACCGTCACACATTGCTGATTTTGTGGTGTTAAAGACATCGCGTGTTCAAGATGCGGTGGCGGGTTGGTTTGATGGTGTCCGTGAGGGCTATTTAAGTTTATTGAATCAAGCACTCAAAGTGCGTTGGTTCTTTTTGCTGGGTGTTGTGCTTATGATGGTGGCCAGTATCAGTTTGGCTGTTGTAGGGATGAAATTTGTGCTCTTTCCGGCTAGAGGGGTAGAAACTTTTTTTGCACGGATAGAAGCGCCTGCGGGGACTTCGCTTAAACAAGTCGATGAGTACATTAAACCCATTGAAGAACAAATTGCAGCGCTCCCTGAAGATGAGTTGGATTTCTTTTTGACGACC
>JAJDCC010000056.1 GCA_029261015.1 Candidatus Omnitrophota bacterium
GAGTGTGGATGCTGTTTTTGATGAAACACGCACCGCCTATACGCATGTGGAGGGCCCTGCACAAGTGTTATGGGTCAGCGATCAAGTGGAGTTTGCCGAATTTGAACCCCTAGCAAAAATTTTACATCAGCGCCAAGTACAAGTGTCTTTTGTGCGGCTTAAAGAGTTTCCGAAACGCTTTCAAGACCTTGAAGAATACGATGCAGTGATTTTCTACAATGCAGCCAAGTCTCAATTGAATAAGAAACAGCATCAAGCACTCAATCACTACATTGTAGAAGATGGAGGCGGACTCTTGTTTGTGGGGCTAGGGGGTGAGTTGGCTAAAGAGTTGAAAAAAGAAACGCCTTTAGATGAGTTGCTACCCGTGAACTATGAGCCCAAAGGAGCGCAAGAGTCAAAGCGACGCATTTGTCTGATGATGTTGATTGATCGCTCGCATTCCATGATGGGGGTACATATGCAGGCTGCACGTCGTGCGCCAATCGCTATAGTGAATCAGCTGATGGATGAGGATTTAGTGGGGGTGCTGACCTTTGACATCGACCCCTATGTAGTGACTGAAATTAATGAAGTGCGGAATGTGCGGACCATGATAGAAGAAAATTTGTCCCATTTATATGCTAGTGGCAGCACTAACCTTTATCCTGCTTTAGGTGAAGCACGTCGTCGCATCATGCTTCAAGACACTCAGGTGCGGCATGTTATTGCTTTTACAGATGGGGAAACTAAGAAATTTAATGAGTCTTATGAAGCATTGATGAATGTGTACCAGCGAGATGAAATCACTTTAAGTGTGGTGACGTTCCCAACGGATCCAGCGACGCTTCAATTTTTGGGTCGATTGGCTGGTTTAACGGGAGGGCAACTGTATGTTGTTGATAACTATTTAGATTTGCCTAAGATTGTGATCAAGGACACCAATGATGCTTTAGAGCGGCTACCTTATGCAGAAGGATTCTTTATTACACGTCGTCATGAGGCTGCCGAATGGTTCAATGAGTTGAATGACTTTCCGAAATTACGCGGCTTTCTAACGACCACGGCCAAGCCTACTGCTCAAGTAGAGCTTGAGGTGATGACAGAAGAAGGTCCGCATCCTCTATTAGCCCGTTGGCCACAAGGGCGAGGGCGTGTGGCGGTGTTTACTTCGGACGCACAAGCGCGTTGGGCTTCTTCTTGGTTAAGGTGGCCACGATTCGATGCTTGGTGGGCTGAAGTATTTGATTGGACTTTGCGCACGGAGTTGAGTGCTGAAATTTTGGCTTATGTCGAAGACCCAGAACATCCGCGCTTAGTGATTGAAGGTCGGTTGGAGCAACCGCATATTCAGCTATTTGATGCTGAGAATGCAGTAGCGCGTGAAGTGTCGTTAGTGAAAACAGGGCCTTGGCGGTGGGAAACCGATTTGTCTGGAGTCACTCCAGGTTGGCATCGTGTTGCCATAGAAGAACAAAGCGAAACGGATGTCGCTATGACGACGCGGTGGATTCAAGTAGGAGAATTTTTAGAAGCGACCGAATTGCCTTATCAGCGTCCGCAACTGGATGTGTTACGTGCGTTGGCTACATCTACTGGCGGTCGATTTAATGAGCCTCATCATGCACTGAACCCCACACCAGAGAAAGCGACAGAAAGCTTGCCTTTGGCTTTATTTGTGATCCCTGGAATAATGGTGCTGCTTTTGATTGAAATCAGATTACGGGAAGGGTCTCAATTATGAAACGATTTCTGCTCGTTTTTTGTCTGTGGTGGACAAGTTTATCTGCCTGGGCGCAGGTGCCTATGGGGCAGTTGGACTTGATGGAAGGCATAGAAGTGAAAGAATCTGCTGTGGGTGTGCAGGTGGTGAGTGTGCGCGAGGATTCACAAGCTTATGGCGCAGGCGTGCGTGTTGGTGACCGCATCATTCGTATGGGGGAGACGGCTGTTTCAACCGTAAGCGAATTTGAACAGTTGGCATGGAACACTGCTGAAGCAGACAAAGTCACTTTACTGGCGTACCGCCACAGTGAGCCCCAGACCTTTGAAGTGCATCGATTCAGTTATCCTGTTTTAGCACGGTGGGGATTTGCTTTGAAGCCGAACTTGGAATTGCGTTTTGGTGAAGCAGACATCGGTTCTTATTATTGGATTAAGCAGGCGATCACCTGGGAAACAGCAGAAGATTGGTCTCAGGCGATTTATGCTTATCTGAATGCTTTGCATCACAAGCCGGACCAAGTGCATGTTGTGATTCGCGTTGCAGAACTATACGCGCGTTTAGGTGATGGTTTGTTGACTACTTCTTCCAAAGACGCTTTAGATAATTACACAAAATCGATACATTTGTTGAACCGTTTATTCGATGAAAATTTAGACACCGCTCAACTCAAACGCGTGCGAGACCTGCTAAAATCAGCCATATTGGCCACTCAGCAATCGAGTGAATCGTCGTAAACCCTTGTCAGCATTGGAAATATAACCACTTGACGGCCAGACGTGCGTCTACTACAATAGTGATCACGTGTTTTTTTGTAAGTAGGCAATCGATAGTCGAGGGAGAAAGAATGACTCAATTAGAAACAGCAGGACAATCAGCAAGTCAGACAAGAAAAGAAACACTCACAGCACGTCAACAGGTGGTGCTTGATGCCATTCGTACATGGATTGAAGAGAATGGTTATCCACCCACCATTCGTGAGTTGGGTAAAGTGTTAGAGATTCGTAGCTTGCGTGGTGTCACCACTCATCTGGATGCGATTGCTAAAAAGGGTTTCTTAAAGCGTCAGCATGGTGCGCGCAGTATTACTTTAGTGGACCAAGCGGTCAGCAAAGCTAAAGAAATGTTAAAGATTCCCGTGCTAGGTCGTATTCAAGCAGGGGAGCCGGTTTTGGCGCAAGAGTCAGTCGAAGAGCATGTCTCGATTGATGGCAATTGGTTAGGTCGTGGGGTGACCCCCGAAAGCAAAGATCACTTTGCTTTGCGTGTGCGTGGTGAAAGCATGATGAAAGCCGGAATTATTGAAGGCGATTATGTGATTGTACGCCAACAACAAACGGCCCTTAATGGTGACATTGTAGTGGCTTTGCTCGGTGAAGAAGCCACAGTGAAGCGATTTTACCTCGAAAATGACCGTGTGCGTTTGCAACCTGAGAATGACAGCATGGAACCCATTTTAGTTCCCTCGAATGATCCTTGTTCGATTGTGGGTAAGGTTGTAGCTGTTTTTAGAAACTTGAATTAGACCGGACCACAGCCGGTTAAGGGATGGGGGTCAGCACTCAGTGGCTGGCTCCAACACCCCGCATGAGTCGACTCTCCTCTAAAAAGTATTACCTCTTTTAGGTTTTCTTCAGTGTTATCCTCCCCAAATTTGGCAATTGCAATAGGTGCCAGGTATACTTTTTAAATCGGGGGATAAAAGGAGATAAGAAATGCCAGCACGACGAAACCGCAGCAATAAGAAGAAAACACAAAAGTCCTGGGCCTGGATGGGTCTTACAGGGCTCTTTTTATGTTCGATGGTGATGACTGCGTGGTGGGTAAGTAATTCGGCTCGATTGCGTGTTCGCCTCATCTCTCCAGATCAAGAATTTCATTCTGTCCCAATCAAGAATGCAGCTTCGCTAGATCGGGGTTAGAATCCGCCGATCAACGCTTTAGCCAATTGTGCGATGCACAATCCACTGTAAGTTCCCACAGATTGACACCCAATAGCTAATAACAAACCAATCGGTACAAGCGACGGATGAAACGTCGCCGCTACAATAGGCGCAGAAACCATTCCACCCATATTGGCTTGACTGGCCAGTGCCAAAATAGGCCAGGAAATTTTTTTCCAGCGACCCATAAGAATCAACGCGATCAGTTGTGTGATAGCAGCCATCAATCCTACCCATAGCCATGCGGGGGTTTCTGTAAGCGCTTTAAGGTCTCCTTGTGAGCCTAGATAGGCCAACACCCAATACAGGAGTGTCGTGCCCAGTGTGTTGGTGAATGCAGAATCGAATCGAATGCGGGGCAAACTGGCAACACATATTGTGAGTGTGGTGACGATTAAAATATGCCAGCCGCGTACAGAACTGATGAGTGAATTCTCAGGCATCGATTGCGCCAGCAAATAAGCCACTCCCGTTATCACAACGGCAACCAAAAAGGGGACAGTCACCTTTTTTTGAAGCCCGCCGTTGTGGGATCGTTCTTGTGGTTGAGCGAGAGTGGGTCTCATTGTGTCTAAAGGTGGAAGACCAAAACAGCGTTCAATCTTGTGTGTGTGACTCGAACTCGCGACCAGTAAAGCCATCCACCCATAAGCAATCAGCGCGTCCACAATCAACAGGGGTGCAAAGAGTGCTTTTGAGGCATCCAGCAAACTGCCAACCGCTACCATATTCAAACTGCCGCCGTTCCAAGTTGCAGCCAATAATCCGACTCCCTTCCAGGCATCTTCAGGGAGTGCGTGCTGAAACAGTAGGAGCCCAATGATTAGACCCCCGCCCAATCCTAACCAACTACCCAGTGCTGCAAAAAATGCAGAGCGCCCCACTTTAATAAAATTACCGAGATGTGTTTGCAACAGTAGGAGTGCTAACGCCATAGGTAGAACGCGATTGAGCATCCATGCATAACTGGGATCTTCGCGGGGAATCCATTGCTGGCTGACCAAGAGCATCGGCAAGGTGTAACACAACAAGGGTAAAGGGATAAATCTGATGATTTTACGCAGTGCGGGAATTTTGTAGAGATTTTCTAGGACAATGACCAATAGCAATAAGTGAAAAATGGGAGCGATGGTCATGAAGGGGCAAGCACACTGCCAAAATAAACTACTTGGCCATCGATCATTGCACCAGAATAAATCAAGTGTTTGGGTTGTCCAAACCGTTCTTCAAGTGAGATACGATGAATTTTTTGACCCGTTCCAGGGCCTTCAATGATCTCGCCATTACCGGCATACAGCATCACATGCACAATGCGGTGCGGGTTTTCTTTGGACGAAAGAAAAATCAAATCACCGAGTTGTAAATCATGAATAGGTTTTGCGCGCATAAATTGTTCGTGTGAATCACGGGGAATCGTCACTCCTGCCAAACGGTAACTCATTTGGGTGAGGCCAGAGCAATCGAGTCCTTGCGCATTCTGTGTAGCGTGCAAATTAGGGGTACGACCACCCCAATAATATGCGTGGCCCAAAAGTCGACTGGCCACATCAATGATACGCTGTCGTTTTTCCATTATTGAGAGCTGTCGGTTTTTGGGTAGAGCAGAGGCTAGTGGTATCCATGCCCATTTTCCATCAATGCGTTTGACTTTCCATAAGGGAGCTTGCGGGTCGCGCTGTGCATAGAGTTCTGTTCCGATCAAAAAAGGCTCGGTGAATGTTTGGGATTGATGGGTGTCAACCCAGGCATATACTTGGGGCACTTGCACAATAATGGGTTCACCCCATTTCGTAGGCGCCGGACTCAAGGCATTAAGAGGCACCCAACCTGGATAACCCTGCCAACGCTGTTGGTGAGAGAATTCCATTTGTTCGGTGGCTTCAACCCACGCCCAATCTTTTTGGGTTTTTATGATGT
>JAJDCC010000057.1 GCA_029261015.1 Candidatus Omnitrophota bacterium
TCCCCATCAGCATCCGTCACTCTATCGGCATAAACAAACTTAATGACTCCATCACTATTGGTGACTTGAACGGCATAATCTCTGACCAATACAGGACTGTCACTGTCTGAATCGTTAAATAGGTGAGTACGAAATTCCGTATCTTCGATATCTATTAAAACATGTAAAGCTTCAAGCACCGTTTGTGTATTGTTGGGAAGACTCACCTGAGTTCGCTGATTGAAATATGTTCTCAGCGGTGTTGGCAATGTGACTGAATTGGTTTTATTTTTTATGAGCAACACATCCACACGGGCCTGATCGTCTGGCTGATTCCATGAATGATCAAGTGTGTTTTGAGAAGAAAATACTTGTTGAAATAAGTACTTCACATCCTGACCAGTCACTTCGTCTGCATCACGCAGAGTCATAAGATCGATCACCAAATTGTTAAATCTACTGATAGTCAGCTCGTCATAACTGCTCAATAGATTTTGAGCTATGTCTCGATCCTGTTGATTCACTCCGCCGATTTCAAGCAAATCAATCGCTCGTAACTGCTTATTTACAAGACCTGTCGCCTCAGGTAGGAAATCAATAATAAAGCTGCGCACTTTCACCACATCCGTATTGCGACGCAAATCAGATACCGCAATAGCCGAGGATGTGCCAAACATCGCTTCATTCATAATTTCTACATTTAAAATATCACCGCCATCCTCTGCTGCCACATCTTTAACGCGAACAAATACCTGTCCATCCTTACCACCAATCAAACGTAATGCGCTCAATTCTTGGTTACGTGATTCAATTCCCTGAGCATGCAATTCAAGCAAATTCTTAAACCGATTATTTTGCTTAATGAAATCTAAAAATTGTTCGCGATTGATTTTATAAACGACCGCACCATACTCTCCAGCGTATACGCTAGCCGATGCCACCTCTGATGCATTAGGATCAATCCCCAATTCTGCTAAAGTGGAAAGCTCACCCAATAACTGCAGCCGACCACGGTCAATCTGAACATTCGCTTGATATCCCCGATCATCACTAATGGCAAATTCTACTTGGGCACTCCCCTTCATGACGACATACACAGAATCAACGGACTCCCCTTCCTTAATTATTTCTTCACCAGGAGCAAAGATCACTTCTTCTACTGGCATACGGGGTAAACTCTCAGGCGAAATCACAAAATCTCTTTCAGCGTGGCTCATAAGCCCCCACACGATTGCTAAAGTGCTGATATTGTGTGCCCCATCAATCACCTCTTCTGCTTGTGGATACATGCCATGAACCTGAGATACTAATCCTTCTTTATCCCCTAACTGAACTTTCCATGGATGTGTGGCAATATTCTCGCCCAGTAAGGCTACAAGATTATCTGAAAGCCAAACGCCTCCTTTATCTTGATCTTTAAGCATATCTTGAACACCTGATAAGCGAGCCGTTGAAGTCACCACCCCAAAAACACCCTTAACATTGGTTACATAAGCAATGTAGGAATCTACTAGCGCATCACCTATTTCCAGATCACCCACCATGACCTCACCTACGTCCATACCAATACCCATATCCATCTTTTCTGACAAAATCTGAGCTATGCCAGTTAGCCGATTGAGACGGTTCTCATTTTCAATCGCATCATCGGTCATATCCAAACTCATGACTAAATCGGGGGTACTTTGAAGAACCGTTAACCCAGGAATTTTTTGCGCACTGATCCATGCCAAGATATTCCCTGGTTCTCGAACCAAACCGTCACCTTCTCTATTTTTCCCTAATAAAGCATCTATATAGGCATGACTATCATACAACAAAGCATCAATGTCTTTAGGCCATTTTCCAAAAAACACCACACGTTGGCTTTTGTTTTGAATGATTGCTTGTGCCTTCTCTTTTGCTTGTTTTTCAAGCAAGGCTAAGTCAAACTCTAATACGCCATTAAAATCAATCAACGCTAATGTGCCCCGTATGGTCTGTGCATCTAAATCGATAGATTTTGACAATAGCCTGAATTGAGCAAATTGATCAGCAATCCAATCGGGAAGATTCTTTATGTTAGGCAATGATATTTCAACGGGATACATACGTTGAGTCGGCAACTTTCCGTTAAGACGTGCTTGCTTCCATAAATGTTCTTTACCAATTGCTTGCATCACCTCAGCATGCTGTTCTGATTCTCCTACTGCCATACGAATACTTACGGTTCCGGCTCCACTTGCCTCCCATTGCTGGGTGAGTGAATCAAATTGGCGACTCAAATAGCCAGCCACTAAGAGAGACTGTACAGGTGGACTGACATCTGAGTAATGACTCAAAACTTCTTCTGTCACCTTTTCTGCTACGGCTTTAAGCGTAAGTACTATTTCAACATAACGCTCCTGATCCCTTTCGGCCAAAGACGTTGACCCCACAATGTCATAAACAAGCCCTGCCGTTTCTCGATTGTTATTTTGAATTGTGATCCCCAATCCATCACCGGTATAGGTAACCGAAGCTTCAGAGGTTCCAATATCACGAGCCTCGCCTACCGGCGCCTTACTTGCCAGTTCCTTTTGAATTTGAATCACTCGGATAAAAGCATCTGCCAAATCATCAATACTTTCAGGGGCGCTTAACTCAGCAGCTAATCGATCTAATAACTCCGAATCGGCGGCCTCTCCTTTGGCCATTTCCTCTTGCATAGCCAAAACGATCGGATTATGCAAGATAACCTGATTCATAAAATCAGCCGCAGATAGACTTTGATAATCCGCACCACTATCAATAAAGATGTGAGCGCCCTTCATCCACACATCAATGGCAGGACCTAACTCTGCTTCTAATGCTTTCATGAGTTGCGCACCCTCAGTACGGAGTTCTTCGCGGGTCATTTGAGATATAACGGGGATTTGTGCAGAAACAGGCGACTCCTCAACCGCTTTTGGATCCTCTTGTGGGTATCCCAAATCTGCATGCATCTGCGCTTGCATTTGTTGCATATTTAAGTCCAACCGATCCTGCAATACTGCTCTTTGATTCAATCTGCCATGCTCATACATCCACACGGTTAGTCCCACAACAACAACCACTGCAGATAAAATGAAACCAGCCATCAAGGAAGACAGAGCAGCTACTGCCCCGATAACGATAGGTCCAGCACTGACAACAAGTATAGGGATCCATCGGGATAGGGCTTTTTGGTAGGCCTGAGGAGTTGAAAAATCTTGTAATTCGGATAAGGATGCGCGAGCTTTTTCTTGTGTGGATGTTAAATCACTACGCGGTCCTGCACGAATCGGCAATAACGAGCGACCCAACCAAGCCGGAACCAAGACATGCCCAAGCAATACCGCCAAACTTCCACCAAGACCAGCGACTACCAGCGACCACTCTGGACTCAATCCATAGTGGAACACGACTGCCCCTACGATCGCAGCAGCCACTCCTGCCACCACAGCTTCAACTGTGTGCGCGCTGTCACGTGTGTAGTCAGGG
>JAJDCC010000058.1 GCA_029261015.1 Candidatus Omnitrophota bacterium
CAGAGTCAGAAAAATCAGTTCATCCTGATTATCGAAGATGAAAAGAAACTGTCTGCGTTGTTGAAATGGCGATTAGAAATGTCAGGTTATACGGTTAAGACTCAAGTACGTGGACAGGAAGGCTTAGAGGTAATTACTAAACAAAGACCTGATTTAGTCATCTTAGACCTGAACTTACCGGATATGCATGGCTTTGATGTGTGTCAGGCTATCCGTAAAACGCATAATGCCTGGGTGCTTCCCATACTCATGATGACGGCTATGAATCAGCCGGTAGATCAGGTGAGAGGGTTTGCTTTTGGTGCGGATGCCTATATCACTAAGCCCTTTAACATGCCAGAATTGCTTAAAACTATAGAATTATTGCTAGCCCAGAACGAATCATTGTTACAATAGCGCCATGCAAAAACTGGGCAAGCGAACAGGCTATAGTTTGATGGAAGTGCTAACGACAGCCATTATTGTGGCAATTGTGGCCTCGCTTGCGATAGCGTCTTATACAAGAACCGTCGAGAATGGCCGTAGGTCTCGCGGGGAAACCATGCTACGGACGATCTATTCTGCACAGGAACGCTACCATATCAAAAACCGCACTTACACCACCAGTTGGAATAATCTGGGTATGACCCAACCTGTTGTGGATGATTTTGTTTTCTCACTTACAGCGGCCGGGGCAACGACGTTTACAGCACAGGCGGTTTGGGCAGGTCGAATGACGCTGACTATCAACCAAACGGGCACACTCACCGAAACTTAATTTCTTTGTGGCTAGCATAAAACTGAGTAATTCTCCTTAGCATTAAGCATATCTGAGTCAAACTACTTTTCTAGGTACTTGTCCTTACACCTTTAAATAGGGTATTTTTTAAGTAAGGAGCACAACTATGCGAAAAGCCATTCTTAAAGCCCGTGGTGTGACACTGATGGAAGTCGTAGTGGTTGCAGTAGTGATCGCTGTTGTGTCTGCATTAGCCATCCCTTCTTACATCTCGTCTGTTGAAACCAGTCGAGAGAACCGTGCGACCACCATGTTGCAAACTATCCGTAATGCTGAAGAACTCCACTTTGTCAAAAATCGTCAATACACCGCAGATCTGGATTTGCTGGGTTTTGAATCGGCATCTATTGAGGATTTTGAATTTTCAGTTGGTAACCTATCCGCCAACACTTACACGATTACGGCGACACGTTTGAATGGTCCCAGTTATGCCATGGCGATTAACCAAAATGGCATAGTGTCCAAAACAGGCAGTAGTGCCGCAAACTGGGGAAGCTCGGGTTCAAGTTCCAGTTCAGGTTCAAGTTCTGATGGAAGTGGTTCCAGCGGCAGCAGTTCCAGTGGTAACAGCTCTGGAGGGACGAGTTCCAGTGGAGGCAGTTCTGGGGACAGTGGCTCAAATGGAACTATTGCCAGCGGTGGAGACTCTGTTACCCCTGGGTATTCTTCGGGTTCAGGTGAAACAGGGAATGTAGGTTTTGACTTGAATGAAAGTACCAGTAGTACGAGTGATGAGAGCTCTAATTCTATTGAAAACTTTAGTATCACGGATACTATTGGTGGAGAGCAAGTCACCACGAGTACGGGAAAAGATGTTCCTAAACATTCGGTTGATAATCAAGTTTTGACGGGTATAGGCGCGCATCCTGGTTCGGGAACAGACCAAATCGCTTCGCTTGTAGGGGCAAACCCAAACCCTCCTGGTTCTAAATTGAATCAACAGCAGCAGGAGATTAAGCAGCAGATGGATATGCTGCAAATGAAGTTAGCAAAAACCAGTGATCCGGTGAAGGCTGCAAAGATTCAAAGTCAAATTGACGAACTCAAGCTTTCAGTATCCAGGGATGCCAATATCAGCAATACCAAGGGAGCTGTGGCTACGGTCGAACAGACAAAGAAAGAGGAGTATCTTGAGCAATGTGAAACAGCTAAATCACGATTGGCTAGTGGGCAAACGGTGAGCCCTTCGCTAGCCCAGGCTTGTGGACTGGGTGCTTTGGTAGAAGCACAAAAAAGACAGCAACAATTAGCAGTAGAATCTGCTGAAGCTGCAAAACAACAGCAGCAATTGTATATGCAGGAACAAGTGGCTAAGCAAAGTTCTGCATACAACAACCCCTCTACGGCTAGTCGGAGTAGCAGTTATTCTTCAAGTGGTGTGTCAGCAACACAGTCACAGTACAATTCTCTTGCTAATGCGATGTCTGTTTTGCGTAATACCACAAGCACGACAAATCAAGCCACCACAACAACATCAAAAAGAGAAGAGTAGTCAGTAAGGATAACTTGAGGAGTCGTTCACAAAGCCTTGTTTATTCTACGTAAACAAGGTATTTTCTATATATGTTCCTTAGAGCTAAGCCATTGCTATCCAGTTTTTTAGTGACGAGTTTATTATTTGGTCTCTATACGGGCTGGGTAGGGCAGTGGGAAGTTTCAGCCAAAATACGTTATGGACTTCAGGACTTGCTAGCCCGTCACGATTACCGTAAACACAGACCGAGTCCTTTAGCCAAAGATATTGCTTTAGTCGCTATTGCCGACTCTACCTACGAATTCTTCAATTCGCGTAATCCTCTAGATCGAAAACACCTTGCCAATGTTATTGAAAGCATTCGTTTGCAGGAACCTCGCCAGCTGATACTCGACTTTTCCTTTATGGGAGCGTCAACTCCCGACAGTGATGAACAGTTGAGGGACGTTTTTTCAAAAACAAAGGACCTTCTTGTGGCTTCTTACTTTGATGAGCAAGAAAGGTTTATGAGGCCGTTTCCACTATTACAACCCTACGCGAAATTTGGAACGGTGAATCGTATACGGGACTCAGATTTCAGGATTCGCGTATCCAGAACCGTACATGCTGGGTTTAGCCAGAAAGATCATCATTATTCATTAGACACTTTGGTTGCGGCCAAGGTTTTGAATGCTGAGCCGCTTTTTGATGGGAAATTTTTAAATTTTAAGAACAGTGAAGCTAATGTGGTTCACAGGGTTCCGGTGAACTATGACGGGCGTATGAGAATTCGCTACAGAATCAACAGTCAAGATATTCCGATCATTCCTGCTGAAATGATGCTGCATCCGCAGCTGCCTAGAGATTTACTGAAAGACAAGATTGTGTTTATGGGATCTATTGGATTAATTGATCATGACCACCATGCGACGCCTTTAGGTACTTTACCGGGTGTGGTGATTATGATGAATGCCTTTGAGACCATTTTGATGGGCAATACGCTACAGGAAGTGCCTGTGCATTGGCAGTGGCTATGTTATCTATTATTGGGTTGGCTGATTGCGTTTATTGCCTATAAGTACCCGTATTGGGCAGGTATTTTGGTGGCCATGATTCTAGGTGCTGGATTGTCTTATCTGAGTCTGCATCTGTTTGAGGTAGGTTGGATTGTGGACGATTTGGGTTTGCTATGGATGTTGTTGGGAGCTTTGTTGGTAGCTTTTCTGCACCGTTCCATAGGAGTGGCCTATGATGCGATGCAATTGCGCATTCAAGCAACTACCGATGAGCTTACCGGCATTGCTAATTTTAGGTATCTTCAGGTGAGGCTAGACCACATCCTCAATACGCCAAAATCAGAATACTCATCATTGGCCTTAATCATGTTTGATATGGATGGGTTTAAAGCGGTGAATGACATACATGGGCACGCGGCAGGAAATGAGTTATTGATTCAGTTTTCTGAGCTCATGAAGACTATGCAGAGAAAGAAAGACATTATTGCACGATTTGGTGGTGATGAATTTTGCATTCTGCTTCATGACAGTACTCCTGATCAAGTCAATATGGTTGCGGAGCGTTTGCGTAAGGCGACAGAGGAGAGGGTGTTTGATATAGAGGGCAAACCGATTCAAGTGACACTCAGCATTGGCGCGGTGCTTTTTAATGCGTTTAAAGGAAAAACAGCGAAGCAGTTTATAGAAGCAGCAGATAAATGTCTGTATGCCTCTAAAGAGGCCGGCAAGAATTGTGTGACTTTCGCACAACACGACTAAGGGCATGCTAATATAGTGCATGTCTTTATATTATTCAGAAAAATCACCCTTCTTTATTGTGGGTTGTGAGCGATCCGGAACCACTTTACTTCAAACTTTATTGGATGCTCACCCCAACATTGCTATTCCTCCCGAAAGCCACATATTCCACCGTTTCGCGCAAGTATTTGATAGCTATAAAGACCTTCAACGCACGGATAACCTTGAGCGCTTTGTTACGCTTCTTCTTGAAGATCATTGGATACAGCGTTGGGATTTGAACATTTCAGTTCAGGATTTCTGCGCTGGGCTTAAGACGCGCACAATTACCGGGTGTATTGATCATTTATTTCATTGTTATCTGCAGAAGGTGAATAAATGCCGGTGGGCTGAAAAAACGCCTCTTCATGTGATGTATCTGCCACGTATCCTTGAGTTTTTTCCGCAGGCCAAATTCATTCATTTGATTCGTGATGGTCGGGATATGGCAGAATCGATGCGGCGTATGTGGTTTGGTCCTACCAGTATTTATGGCATTGCTCAGCGTTGGCGCACACGTGTTGGGGCTTTCTACGATTTTAAATCCCAAATGCACCCAAATCAGTATTTAGAATTGCGGTATGAAGATTTAGTGAGTGAACCTGATAAATATTTAGCGATTTTATGCGAATTTTTAGAAGAACCCCCCATTCAAATAGGGGATCATGTTCCAGATACGCATTTGAAAGATTTCTACGCCAATCACAATAAAGCAGGAACGTATCACAAATCACTTTTGAATCAGATTTCGACTAAAAAGATAGGGATATACCGTACAGTTTTAACTGCACGTGAAATTGAAATCTTTGAATATGTGGCGCAGTCTTTACTGAGAGTTTATGGTTACTCTATGGAGACTTCAGTGCCCATAGGACCCCATTTAGGTGAAAAATCCTATTTTTGGTTTCAAGACATGAGTACACGTTATACCCGTAAGTTGCGGGAGCCCTTTTTTCTTAAAGCCGAGTGGCAGTTACGTCAGAGAAATCATCACAGAAATAATGAGGCTTCTATGGCGAATGTTTAACTGGGTCTACTTTTTTACTGCTGCAATTTGTGTCCTTAGTGCTATTCCTCTGCGTGTATTTGCTTCTGATAACAGTCACACTATCGTTGTATCGGCTACTCGTAGGCCGACTTACAAACAACGGCTTGCTGAGAATGTGGTGGTTTACACAGCAGAAGATATTCAGAGACTGCCTGCTAGAGACCTTAGCGATGTGCTTGCTTATATGCCAGGTGTCGATGTGCAACTCAATGGCCAATTTGGTCAGGCCTCGGCTTTGTCTATCAATGGATCTGTGGGGCGGCAGGTTCTATTGATGGTAGATGGCATTCCATTCAATCAACAGCTCTCTGGCCAAGCCAATCCCGCTATGATTCCAATTGAACAAATTGAGCGTATTGAATTAATTAAGGGAGGGGCATCAAGTGCTTGGGGATCAAGCCTGGGTGGCGTTGTCAATGTGATCACAAAAGATGTGGGGCATACAGGAATACCTAAAGGCCAGGTTAAGACCACATTGGCGGAGTTTAATTCGATTCGAAGTAGCATGAGTTTGAGTGGAGCGATGGCTGATGTGGGGTACTTTATCTCGGGTTCTTATTTCAATACAGACGGCACAATGGATGTGACAGATGTAGAAGAGAAACATGGTTTTGCTAAATTAGCTCTACCGATAACGGATGGAATTCAGTTAAAAGGTGCGTTTGGATACAACGGGGCTGATGTTTTTTATGGCATCACGCCGAATAATTTGATTACGTTTCAGCCTTATACGACACGTTATGGACAGGTATCTATAGATGCGGAGAACGAGTTGGGTACATTGACTGCTGCCTATAAACTCAATGATCAGAAAATCACAACAGATATCCTAAGTGGGACATCGCGAGCGCTTCTTTTTTCAACGATAAGTGCTAATTTTTACCAAGGATTGAGTGTGCAGGGAAGTGTTGAACCGCGCATGAGTGATCGTTGGGTAGTTGGAGCTGATCTGGATTGGCATCGTCTAAAGTCGAATCGGTATCTCGATGGTAGCAAAAGTATCAATATGCAAGGTATCTATACGAACTACAGTTTTAACTGGCAACAACTTAATGTGACCCCAGGACTTCGATACGATCATAATCAACATTTTGGTGACCAGGTAAGTCCTAGTTTGGGAGCGATTTATTCTTTTCAGGATGAAAGAGATACTCTTGTTAGAGCTAAGGTTTCAAGGGCATTTAATGCCCCTCCATTATTATGGATTTATAACGATGACCCCGCGTTCTTTGTAGGCGCCAATCCTGATCTGAAGGCAGAGAGAGCGGTGACCTATGAATTAGGGTTTGAGAGCAGTGTTACGGATGCGTTGGATGTTGTGTTTAATGTTTATCGTGCAGATTTGAAACAGGGAATCGCACTTGTTTTTGATACAGCAAATTTTGTGTTTGTGCAACGCAATCTCAGTCAATTAAGGCGACAGGGAGTTGAAGTGCAGGTGACCTATGATTTTAATGAAGCTATCGAGTTATATGCTACTGGTGCATTTAATGACGTTGAAGATAGAGTGACTGGAATGACCGTCAGAAATCAAGGGGTTGCGCGCCAGCGCTATACTTTAGGCATGCGGTATCAAACAGAAAAATGGAAAGTCAATTTACTGGGGTATTACAACCGATGGTCCTCATCGGCAGCGCTACAACCTAATGACCGAAAACCTATCTTTGACCTAAAATTAGTCCGTTCTTTTAGGGAAGTGACAGATGATCTAGATGTAGATGTCTATCTTGCAATACATAACCTGACTAATAGTAAATATTGGTCAAGTGTGACTTTTCCTCAGCCCAAAAGGTATTTTGAGGGAGGGGCAGCAGTGTATTTCTAAAAGATTTTTGGCTGAGTGCGAAAAATGCTAGTTAAATGTCCCTTCACCCTATTTCATTAAATCACAGCTGAGTTAAACTACATAAAGATTGAATTGATGGTCCATATTGAGCATTTCCGACGGTTTGTCAAAAGAAATTGGGCGATTCATTTTATGACTCTAGCAATGATGGCGCTGCCGTTAAATACTGAAGCTACCCCACGTTATGATTCGGCTTATGGGGGCACTTTAGTCTGGGGAGTTGCACAACAACCCACACTCATCAATCCTGTCCTGACCCAAACCAGCATTTCAGCATCATTGATTCCACTCATTTTTGACAGCCTGGTGCGCATCAATTCCAGTGGTGAAATTGAAGCAGGTCTAGCTCAGTCCTGGGAAGTATCTGCGGATCAACTCACCTATACTTTTCATTTAATAAAAGGCATAGAGTTTCATGATGGTGTGGAGCTCACAGCAGAGGATGTTTTGTTTACTTATGAGCTGATGAATTCAGCGGATAATGACAGTGTTTTTCGTTCTCACTTTGAACATGTAGAGCGTTTTGAAGCCCCCAATAAATACACCTTTCGTGTAGTGCTCAAGCAGCCCGTTATCCCTTTTATGTACAAAATGGTCAGGTATATTGTGCCAAAGCATTTATTAGAAGGTGAAGATATCCGGGAAGCTGCGTTTAACTACGAACCTGTGGGGACTGGGCCTTTTCGATTTGAAGAATGGAACTGGGAGTCAGGTCAAATTGAATTGAGTGCGAATGAACACTATTTTGAAGGGCGCCCTTATTTAGAACACTTGGTGATTAAGACTTATGGTTCAGATTCTCAGCTGTGGTCTGCAATCATGCGTCATGAAGTCGATTTTGTGGAGTGGGTGACAAGCGATGATTACGCCATCCTCGAAAGAGACCCAGCCTTCAAAACATTTGCGGTAGTGGGTGGGTATTATTATGCGATTGCTTACAATTTGGATGATTCTCTGCTTCAAGACAGCGAGATACGCCGAGCCATTGCCTATAGCGTGGATCGGTGGGAAATTTTAGATGCTTTGCCCAGAGTAGGCGGTCAAGTCAGTGCCGGACCTTTTCATCCTAGCGCAATTGGCAATAATCCAGAGGTTGCACCCATTGAGTATGATCCAGAAAAAGCGAATGCCATTCTGGAGCAACAAGGTTGGAAAATGGTGAGGTCTGAAGATTCTGGAAATCATATCAGTATTCGTGAAAAAGATGGGCATTCGCTTGAATTGAGAATGCTGGTAGATGAGAGAAGTGACACTTACAAAAAAATGGCTAAAGTCATTCGACAGCAATTGGCTGAGGTGGGTATTAAAGTAACGGTCATTAGCTATCAGGATCAATTGCAATTGAATGAGGCTTTTTTGAATGAACGAAAACCGCAGGCTTGGCTGAGGTTTTTCTCTGGTTTAGGTAATGATCCTTCTGAAACATTGGATAGTTGGTACTCACGTTCAAGCAAATCTTCTAAACTTTGGAATTATCACAACACTGAGGTGGATAGGCTTTTGCAGCTGGGGGAAACGACACAGACGCTGACTGAAAGAGCAAAAATATATCAAAAAATACATCAAATCATTTACCGAGATCAGCCCGCTTGTTTTCTTTTCTTTCCCGAGGGGTATTTTGCTATCAGTGCAGATTTTGAACACATAGAAGATTTCTTCACTCTTTTCATGCCCGTGTACACCATCAAAGATTGGCGAATACGACGGAACTGATGTCGTATGGAGGTCGTGTAACAGCACAAGAAGGAGGTAGCATGGAAGTGATGCAAGAAAGCACCGAAGAAGTATATGATATGGCCGCTTTGAATTGTTGTTGGCCACCAGGGACTCTGAGTATGCAATCTAATGAGGATACTCTGGACGTTTTGTAGACTGTGTAAGCGAATAGTGCTGGGACTTTTGTCCCAGCATTTTCGTTTGAGGGGGGAGTGATGAAAGTTTCCAGTCATACGATTGTTGTCGAAGACTATCCTCAATGTGGCGAGCATTTGGTGTACAGCACGCGCACGCAGGCATTGGTTAAAATTGATCAAAGAGTAAAAGATGCGATGGAAGCTTTAGAGACAGAAGGTAGTCGTAGTTTTGAAAGTGAAGAAGACCTAAACCGATTACATAAAATGGGCATCTTGGTAAAAGATGAGCAGGAAGAAAGAGAAAAGCTGAGTCATTTTTTGAATCAACTGAAGTATGGTTATGATAACTCCACTTTTGTTGCCACCATCCTCACGACCTATGCCTGTAATTTAAAATGTGTGTACTGCTTTGAAGAAAGCTCTAGAGAGAATACGCGGCTTGATGCTGAGGCTCAAAAACTCAGTGTGGAATGGCTTAAAAGAAGAATTGAGCGCTTAGGGTATAAAGGGCTTTTACTCAATTTTTATGGAGGAGAACCTTTACTCAATACACAAGCTATTGAATATATTGCCGGTGAAATGAAGCCATGGTGTGAATCTAAAAAAATAAGATTTGGCATGTCATTGCAGACAAATGGTTATTTGTTGACACCTGAAATAGTGGATCGATTGAAGATATTAGGGCTTTTACGTGTGCGAATCAGTATGGATGGTTTACAAGAAACTCATGATAAAAATAGGCCTCAGCGAGGTGGCGGTGGAAGTTTTGAGACCATCGTTAAGAATATCGTTGCGTGTGTGGATAAAATTTCAATATCCATTTCGGTTGCATACATCAAAGACAGGATTGACCCGATCAAAGATTTGATTGAGTTTTTTGATGGTCTTGGAATTCTTTCTAAGCTCGGCAATTTTCATTGTTCTCCCATTAATCCGACTCTCGGCCCTAAGGGAAACCCAGAAGCCATTCAGGGCGCTGCCTGTATGTGTAATCACGAAGATACGGTCATGGCTAGTGCAACGCGCAAAATAAAAGCTTTAATGGAAAGTTATGATTTGAAGTATGAAATGGGAATGTCTACAAATACTTGCAGTTTGGTTCGCGAGAATAGTGGTGTGACGATCGATCAACATGGGCAAATCTATCGATGTAATTCTCTTTTAGGCCATCCGGAATTTGCGATAGGGGATGTCCGTAAAGACACTTTTAATGAGACGCAAAAAATGTTTCGTGATCTCGATGTGTGGCAACAATGCCCCACAGATTGCACCTATTTGCCTATGTGTAGTGGAGGGTGTCGTTTAATGTCTTTTGTGGGTGGTCATAAGAACTTTAAAATTCCTTCGTGTAAAAAACCATACCTTAATGAGATGGCACCAGAGTTCATTAAGCGTGATTATGACAGGCTTGTAGCCAATAAAAGCAAAAGGAGTACGGAGCCAGCACCGGCTTGATGAAATTCAAAGACATACTCAAACCCTATGGAAGAGAAGTTGCCACTATTTTGGTGTTGATACTTTTAGGGAATGTATTTGCTTTAGCGTTACCATACAGTCTTAAAATCATTATTGATGATGTTGTGATTAGGGGCAGGGCCACTTTACTCAATGAGGCCCTGTCCTTTCTTTTACTCATTGTGGGTCTAAAGTCGGGTGTGAACTATTTTCACAAATATTGTATAGGCGTCCTCGGTGAACAGGTTCTTTGCGATATACGTCGTAAAATCTACTGGTTCATTCACGAGATGTCTTTAGATTCTGTAAAATCGATATCCCCATCACAATTGATGACTCGGGTGTCTACAGATGTAGAAAGCGTCAAACGTTTTACGACTCAGGACTTATTTATTAGCTTTTCAGCTTTGATGAACCTGATCTTTATTTTTGGTTTATTACTTTTTCTCAATTTCAAACTGACACTAATCGCTATATTGCCGATTCCTTTTTTTATTGTCCTCTACTTAAAATCCTTACCCCATCTAAAGAATCAGCATAGAGATTTAAGGCGACATTGGGCACAAGCCATATCAAGAATAAACGAAGTGATTCATGGGCTTGCGATCATGCGAGCTTTTTCTGCTGAGAATCATGAGAAAGATTTATTCCTTAAAAGCCAAAAAGAGATTCTTGGTGTTGCTAGAAAAACACATGTACTGACAGCAGGCATTTGGTCTTTAGTCGAGTTATTTTCATTCATGGGTATTGTTTTCACTCTTTGGGCAGGGGCCTTT
Organism: Candidatus Omnitrophota bacterium; assembly: GCA_029261015.1. Taxonomy (GTDB): domain Bacteria; phylum Omnitrophota; class Gorgyraeia; order Aquiviventales; family Aquiviventaceae; genus JAJDCC01. The sequence goes on from JAJDCC010000058.1 coordinate 11,003, forward strand.
TGGGTGACGCAAGGCTCTATGACGCCAGGGGAGTTGATTGCTTTCTATTCATATTTGGTGATGGTGTTTGCTCCAATCATTCAATTGGTTGTGATCAATAGCGCCTATCAAGAAGCGTTAACAGGGTTGGACAGAATCAATGAATTGTTCCGCTTAAGTCACTGTGCGGCTTCACGAAGATCTTCTCAAATTCAAATGCCGCTGCAAGGACTTATAGAATTTAGAGAGGTCTTTTTTGCCTATCCCAATGGTCAGCAGGTGCTCGACGGTGTTTCTTTTGCTGTAAAACCAGGAGAAACGTTGGGGATTGTCGGGAGTAGTGGTGTGGGTAAATCGACTTTGGTGAATCTGCTGTTGGGTTTTTATGAGCCGCAGAAGGGAACGATTTGCATTGATGGAATACCCCTTACCCAGTTGAGTTTGCCGTATTATCGGAAGCAGTTAGCTGTGGTGTTGCAGGATGAATTCTTGTTTAGCGGTAGCATTAGAGACAATATTTTGTATGGTTCAGACCAAATGGTCACAGATTGTGAAATCATACAGGCGGCAAAGCAGGCTCAAGCACACGGCTTTATCACACGATTTGAGGATAGCTATTCCACTCAAATTGGGGAGAGAGGTTTGCGATTATCGGCAGGACAAAGGCAACGCATAGCATTGGCTCGTGCTTTACTGAAAAGTCCTAACCTGCTCATTTTAGATGAAGCCACTTCGGCATTGGATGCGATTACTGAGAACGAAGTACAGGAAACACTCAAGCATTCGATGCTAGGTAAAACAACACTGATTGTAGCGCATCGCTTTTCCAGTATTGCACATGCCGATAAGATCATTGTACTGGATCAAGGGAAGGTGGCGGAGACGGGAGATCACAATACGCTTTTGAGCCAAGGGGGTTTTTACAGTGAGCTGTATTTGGAGCAATTTTAAGGCTCAAGAATTATAGTAGACGCTATGCTTGGTTGCGTTTGCATCTAAGATTATGTAATATTGTAAAACATGAAGGGGTTGAGTTGGGGGAGTATCACACGCATCTTGCCTAAGATTTGGCAGCAAATCTTCTTCATCCTCGTATTTCTTGTCGTTGTCCCGTTAATTATATTGGGTTGTTTGCTGATGCAAACAAGTCAACACGCCATCAAAACAGCCGTCCTCAATAATCATCGTGAAATCGCTTTGCATACTACAGGTGAAGTGAAAGAACATGTTGAAGGCGCCCGACATGCTCTGTTTGTTTCAGCCTCCATTCTGGGTCGACTGCATGCGGATGCTTGGCAGCAAGAGACAGCCATCGTAGAGCTTTCTTTGCGCAACCCTACTTTACAAAAAATTGCAGTTGTTGAACAAAGCGGGCAAGAGGTTGCGGTATCTGAGCTGGGAACAGGATTGCAAAATCGTTCCCATGAGGCAGCTTTTCAACAAGCTATTCAAGGGAACGCGTATTTATCCTCCGTCAAAACTTCAGAGAGCTATGAGCCGTTGATCACGATTGCTGAGCCAATAAAGCGAATGGGCAGAGTAAAAGAAGTACTCATAGCAGACCTTAATCTGCGTAGTGTGTGGCAAATTATTGATAAGATTCATGTCGGTGATCAGGGTATAGCTTATGTGATTGATGAGTCTGGAAGAATCATTGCACATCCAGATAAGAAAAAAATCCTGATGGATGATCACGTACAGGATAAAGAAATTATAGAAGGATTACGGGCAGGACAAGCGGGAAACGTTGAAACAATCAAGGACAATGGTCAACGCTGGTTGACTTCTTATGCGCCTATTGAAGTTTTAGGGTGGGGGCTAATCATTACCTTGCCAGAGTCAGAAGCATATGCCGCACTAGCCCATATGAAGGTGCAGTCCTGGATGCTGATTTTATTGAGTGTTTTTGCGACGATTTTAATCAGTCTGCTGCTGGCTCGCTACATGAGTCAGCCTATGAAGCGTATGTTGGAAGGCACACAGCGCATCACAAAAGGAGACTATTCAGTCTCATTTCCAATAAGGGGGCGTTCTGAAATTGATCAATTGCTCTTTGCGTTTAATCGAATGGCATTAAAAATGAAAAAAACGCAAGAGATGGAAAAGCTCTCTATTGTGGGGAAGGCTTCTACAGCAATTGCACACGAACTTAAAAACTCTCTTCAGTTGGTAGAAACTTATGTCAAATTATTGCCAACACGCTACAAAGATGAGGATTTTATCAAGAAATTTTCTGCGACAATTCCTGATGAGTTGAACTCTTGGAAATCTTCGTTAAAGAATATTATGGATTTTGCCAAATTTGGACAGTCATCATGGAGTATGGAGCCGCTGTCCATAAATCGTTTGGTTGAAGAAACTGCAGTCCTTAGTAAATTTAGAGCAGAGCATTTGGGGCTAGTGTTTGATGTTCAAATGGAAGAAGAACATGTTTTCATAAAAGGCAATGAAGAAAAATTAAAACAAGTGCTATTAAATTTGGTAACAAATGCTTTTGAAGCAACAGTAGCGGGCGGCACTATCTTGATAAAAACGAGAGTATCGAAGCAAAGCAGAGCTAGAGAAAATGCTTATACAGAAATAGAAATTTCAAATTCTGGAATCAGTATTCAGCAAGATCGTATCGATCAGCTGTTTAAACCTTTTTATACCACTAAAAGTTACGGATTGGGTTTGGGATTATCTATCTGTAAAGAGATTATTGATCGCCATGAGGGACAAATTAAAGTGGTTGTTGATGAGTCAGCGAATACCACCTCATTCATTATGAGTTTTCCAATATGTCATACGGTTCATGGGAGGAAAAACTATGCTTTCAGAGAGAATAGTAGTTATTGATGATGACCGAAGAGTGATTGAAAGCCTAGAGCTTGCACTAACAGAGTATGAGTTGACATGTTTTAGGGATGGAGAAAGTGCACTTGATTATTTGAGTAAACCTAATTTGGTGAGTGTGATTCTATTGGATGTAAAAATGCCCGGACAGAATGGCCTTGCTGTGCTTGAGGCTATAAGAAAAACCAATAAAGATGTTTCCATTATTATGATAACGGGTTATGGAACCAAGGATGTAGTTCTGCAAGCTTTAAGACAACGTGCTGATGCTTTTATTGAAAAGCCCTTTGATCCAATGGAGTTGAAGCAAACGATTAAAGGACTCTTGAAAGAAAAAAATGAAGGTGAGGCACAACCTTTAAATAACATGGATCGCATCGATCGCATTAAACGCTTCATCAAGAAAAATTTCAAAGAGGCAAACTTGCATTTAATTTCAGATGAAATGTATCTCAGTCCAAAGTACATCAGCCGGATGTTTAAAAGCGAAAATGACTTAAGCTTTAGAGATTTTAAAATTCAGGTCAAAATGGATCGGGCTAAAGAACTGTTGAGTCATTCACACATGAATGTGAATCAAATAGCTTTAGAGTTGGGTTACCAGAACCCGGAGTCCTTTATGCGTGTGTTTAAACGGATACATCAGATAACTCCCTCACAATACCGCAAACAGTGCACACAATTCTCTTGCGTACACTGATCACTAAGGAGTGCGACATGGATAAGATTGCATTGATTATTGATGGGCACCCTGTATATGGTAAAAAAATGGAGTCTTTTTTTGAGAGCCAAGAGTTTGAATCTGTGACGCGTGTGAAGACAAAAGATGAAGCATTAAAGGTATTACAGACTCAGCAGTTTTCGCTCATTTTATTGAGTGGCATGCTTGAAGGGGAAGAAACCGTTGCATTATGCCATCAAGTGAAAAAACTCAATGCCTCAGCTGGTATTATTGTGCAGGTAGGATTAGCTGTGCCTGATGAAACAAAGGTGGCTTTTAAAAAAGCAGGGGCTTCTTTTGTCATCGATCGAAAAGAAAAAGACCTTTCACCCTTACAAAAAGCTATCGACGATCTAAGGAGCGGTATTGAATGGCTTCACTGATATGATTGGCTTGGATAGCTTTATCGTCTTCTAAGTCAGCAATAGTTCGCGCTACTTTTAATACCTTGCCATAAGCTCTGGCTGAGAGTCCCAAATGTTCCATAGCTTGATGTAATAACTGTTTGGCTTCGCTATTTAGCGGGCATAACAGAGCAAGTTCTTTACTGGATATTTGGGCATTGCATCTGAAGTTGTAGGGTTGCAGTCTTTGCTTTTGTTGCTTATGCGCTTTTAGGATGCGTTTGAATACTGCCGATGAGCTTTCCTCTTGTGTTTCAGCATAAAGGTCTTTAACTGAAGGCGCAGGGACTTCGATATGCAAATCCATTCTATCCATGAGTGGGCCGGAAATTTGTGCGGCGTAGTGGTGAATCTGTGAAGCATTGCAACGACATGGGTGACGTTTATCAGTGAGATATCCGCATGGACAAGGGTTCATAGCTGCAATGAGCTGAAAGCGTGCCGGAAAAAGCAGTGTTTGTTGCGAACGAGCAATATGTACGGTGCCTGTTTCAAGGGGTTGCCTTAAACTTTCTAATACATCGCGACGAAATTCGGGTAATTCATCCAGAAATAACACGCCTTGATGCGCCAATGAAATTTCACCTGGTTTAGGATAGGGTCCTCCTCCAATCAGTGCTGCGGTAGAACAGCTGTGGTGTGGGGCACGAAAAGGGCGTTGAGTGATTCCGCCTTCTGTCTTGAGTCCGGCAATGCTGTGCAGCGCGGTGACTTCGAGTCGTTCTCGGTGGGTCATGGGAGGTAATAAAGAAATAAAGCGTTCAGCCAACATGGTTTTTCCAGAACCGGGTGGTCCTAATAAAAGCAGGTGATGGCCGCCAGCTGCTGCAATTTCTAAAGCACGTTTGGCATAGTGCTGGCCTTTGACATCGGCAAGATCAAGTTGTTTTGTGGGTACTGGGTGATTGATCCTTTGAGGTGTCAGTGGCGATAGTTTTTTGTCCTCGTTCATAAATTCAGCGGCTTCTCTCAATGAGGTCACAGCATAAATAGTGGCGTTGGGGATGAGTGCGGCTTCAGAGGCATTGGCTTGAGGGATGAGTAAGGGCTGATCCTTCGTGTTGATGGAAAGGGCTATCGAAAGCAGGCCTGGAACAGCGCGGACGCTGCCATCAAGTCCGAGTTCGCCGACAACTCCTGTATGAGCCAGGACGTCAGGGCGGATCTGCCCAGAGGCTGCTAGAATGCCTAGTGCGATAGCCAGATCAAAGACACCGCCTTCTTTTTTGAGATTGGCGGGGGCCAGGTTTACGGTAAATCGTTGAGAAGGGAGCGTGAATTGACTGTTCAGGATGGCTGAGCGGACGCGCTCTTTGGCCTCTTTGACCGCCTGGTCAGGCAGTCCGACTAGGGTTAAACCGGGTAAACCTCGGGAAGTATCGACTTCAATTTGGACGGGTAAAGCCCCTAAACCTAAGGGAACATAGGAGATAGCGCGAGTCAGCATGGCGAAATAAGCACTTGAGTTATCCGCCGGGTGAGGCTTATACTGACGCTAGCATAATCAACCTTCCCAGGTCAAGGAGTTTCCGGAATGCCGTCCAATAATAATGGTCGATACATAATCCTCACTTGTTTGGTGGTGACTGCTGTTTCTCTCAACTATGCCATAGGTCTTAAAGGTGAGCAGAGACAGATGTCTGCAGCCTATGATGAGGTGAAACAAACGGTTGTGGCTTTGGAACAAGAGCGTGAATCTTTAGCTCAAGAGATTGCTGCACAGCTCGTGTCTGAAATTAAGGGCACCGATGAGGCGATGGAGCAATCATTGGGAGACGAAATGACAGCTGAGCTGACAGCGCTCAAAGAGCAGCTGCAGCAGGCTCTAGAATCCGTGGTGGCGTTGCAATCAGAAAATGAAGATTTAAAGCTGGCTCAAAATTCGCTCATGATGCAAGTTAAGGTGATTACGACTGAGCGTGAAAAATTACGGACTCAACTCTCCTCTGTCGATGAACTCAAAAAGGCGCTTAAAGTGGTGAAGACTCGTATTCAAGAGGAAAAGAAAAAAGCGCGATTGGCTGAAATCAGAGCAGAAGATGATCATGATTTGCTTGTAGGCAATAGAGGTTATATGGTGAGGGATGGTCAGATTACGACAAAAAAATCCACGGGCATGCGTGTTCGCGTGCTAGAACCTGAAACGGTGCGATGATAGAAGCATTGGGAGCCAACAAGGCGTTTATGGCTTGGCTGTTGGCTGGGATTGCAGCGCAAACTTTGAAAATCATATTAGGTGTCATACGCTTAAAGCGTTTTGATTTCCGTTGGTTGATTGTTACTGGTGGGATGCCAAGTACGCATGCGGCCGGTGTCAGTGCGTTAACGACAAGTATTGGCATTGTCTATGGTTTAGAGTCAACGTTATTTGCTATTGCGGTGGCCTTTACCATCATCACACTCTTTGATGCACAGGGTGTGCGGCGATCCACTGGGCGCCAGGCGCAAGTACTCAATAAAATTCTTGAGAATATTTATTTCAAACGAAGAGTTAATGAAGGTCAGGTTAAAGAGTTATTAGGGCATACCCCACTTGAAGTTTTTGCGGGTATGTTAATCGGTATTTTGATTGCTTTACAGATTCATTCACAGTAGGAGTTAGAAGATGCCGCGGCGAGTTGTTCTTGTTTTTGTTGGATTTTTGGTTGCATTGGGGGGCATTGGGTTATTGGTTTATGGGTCACAGCAGGGTTTGTTTGGTAAGCAGGCTAAGCATTATTATCGCGAGGCAAAAAAAACGATTGATCAAGGGGATCTTGAAACCGCAAAAAATCAGTTAGAAGAAATGATTGCAGCGTTTCCTGAATCTCAATGGACTGATGATGCTTTGTTTGAACTCGGACAAATCCATCGGGATCAAGATCAATTGGCAGACGCCCGTTTAACGTATGATTTGATGTTGGCACGTTTTCCTGATTCTCCTTTAGTTGAGCAGGCGCAATTGGCATTAGGTGATGTGAATGTCAAATTGCTTTTTTCATCTTTGGTGACGGATACAGACACGGTGTATGAAGTGAAATCTGGTAACACGCTGGCTGTGATCGCAAGGACTCACGGTACGACTGTTGATTTGATTAAAGAGGCAAATAAATTATCGAGTGATATTATTCGGCCCGGCCAGCGATTAAAGATTCCATTAGGAAACTTTGAGATTGTTGTCGACAAATCACAGAATCAGTTATTGCTGACGAAAGATGGAGAGTTTTTAAAGTTGTATCCAGTCGCTACAGGCATAGATACCACTCCGGAAGGAATGTTTGAAGTGATTAACCGAATTCCGCATCCTGTCTGGTATAAGCAAGGAGCCGTTGTTCCTCCTGAGAGTCCTGCTAATGTTTTGGGAACACGTTGGTTAGGTCTGGATAAATTGGGTTATGGCATTCATGGTACGGTGGATGAAAGTCCGATTCAGCAACAAGATACGGCTGGATGTGTGCGTATGGTGAACTCGGATGTCGAAGAGCTGTTTGCGATTGTTCCTGTAGGGACGCGTGTAACAATTGTTAATTAAGTAATCAATAAGATCGACTTAAGTGAATTGCTGATTTGGAGACACAATGGATAAAAAAATTCTAGATGCTTTTCGTTTTGATTTTGAAAAACCGATTGCGCAGCGCTTGCAGCGGTTATTAGAACTATCAGAAGTGAAAGAGCTTTCGGCAGATGAAAAGCAGCAAATCAAAGACATTGAACGCGAAGTAGAGCAATTAAAGAAAGAAATTTACGGCACTTTAAATGCATGGCAGCGCGTTCAGATTGCACGGCATCCTTTAAGGCCTTATGCATTGGACTATATCAATGCACTGACCAACGATTTCATTCCAATTTATGGAGACCGTTTGTTCAGTGATGATCGGGCAATGATCGGTGGTTTAGGTACCATTGATGGGCATTCCTGCATGTTTCTCGGTCATCAAAAAGGGCGCGATACCAAAGAGAACTTAATGCGTAACTTTGGTTCTGCTCATCCTGAAGGTTATCGTAAAGCTTTAAGGTTGATGCATTTGGCCGAAAAGTTTCACTTACCCATTTTTGTATTGATAGATACTCCAGGGGCTTATCCAGGCATCGGTGCTGAAGAGCGGGGCCAAGCGCATTCTATTGCTTATAACATTCGTGAAATGGCGCGAATCGATACGCCTATTTATGTGTGTGTGATTGGTGAAGGAGGGTCTGGTGGTGCTTTAGGTGTGGGGGTAGGGGATTGGATAGCTATGCTTGAAAATGCCTATTACTCAGTCATTTCACCCGAAGGCTGTGCCGCTATTCTTTGGCGCGATCGTGCGATGGCACCTGATGCAGCAGCTGCGCTTAGATTGAATTCGAAAGACTTAGTGCAATTTGGCATTGTTGATGAAGAAATAGCAGAGCCATTAGGGGGAGCACATCATGATCAGGAGATTGTTGTCGAACGCTTACGGGCTTCATTCTTAAAATTCCTAAAAATGAGTCAGTCGATTCCTCAGGATGAATTGCTAGAAAGGCGATACGAGCGTATTCGTCGCATAGGTGAGTTTACAGACAAGGCAGCAGAGAAAACATCCGTTTAATAGTGCATTTACGAGCGTACTAAAAAAGACACCCTACTTCAAAAGTAAGGTGTCTTTTTCTTTGGGGTACTGATCAAAAATAAGTGCCGGAGGTGGGAATCGAACCCACACGGGGAAACCCCACTGGTGTTTGAGACCAGCGCGTCTACCAATTCCGCCACCCCGGCGTAAAGAAATCTGGAGCAGAGGGGGATCGAACCCCTGACCCCCACAATGCCATTGTGGTGCTCTCCCAGCTGAGCTACTGCCCCGAATTGGCCTCTACAATAGCATGCGGCTGATACGCTGTCAACGAACCCTGTATCCTACTGAAATAGAGCTATTTAGGGCAATATTTCGGTTTAATGGGGGGTGGGTAGAGTGTCACCTATACAAAATTTCGCTCAAAGTGGTATACTTTTCCTCAGTACTCCATAAAGCGTGGGGTGGAAGTGATGTAATGGAGTTTAAAAAAGTGACATGGAAGTAGGAGGAGTAAGGATGCAACCATCTATTAAACGGTCGATTGGCAGTGGTTTTCCGGCCGCAAAAAAAGGTTGGCTCGGAATACTTGTGTATGCATTAGGTTCATTGCTCATTGGTGGTGTGGTTATGGGCGCGGTCTTTTTGACAGGTGTCCCAGAAGAGTTACAAGGTGGCGCACAGAATGACTCAGCGTTCACTGAAGAAGGTTTTGCTGCAGATGCAGCAGGCGTGGAATTGTTGGAACAGCAGCAAGAAGCTGCGGCTGATTGGTTAAGTCGGGCTTGGCCTGTACTGTTGTTGGTATTGTTGCTCGCCATTGGGGGTGGTTTATTGCTCAATGGAGGTCAGATTGGATTTATGGGGAACATGATTCAAAATGATCAAGCAGGCATTCCTGAGTTTGTCGGTGCCGCCAAGAAATCCTTCAAGCCTTTATTGGGGGCGTGGGGACTTTCCTTAGCCGCGGCTGTTGTGATGGCATTAGCTTTAGGTTTGGTGTCATTGCTATTTGCCGCACTCAGTTTTCTACCCGGTTGGCTATTAGGGTTCCTAGGATTTATCGTTGGAGTTGCCCTGTTCGTTGGGCTTGTGTGGGTGGCTGTGCGATTGGCATTTTGGTTCATTGCGATTGTGGTGGATCAAATGGGACCGATTGTGGCGCTCAAGAATAGTTTTGAAGTGACTAAAGGTCACACACTCAAAGTTTTGGGGTTAATTGTGCTCATGGCTTTGATTTCCATGGCAGTGGGATTAGTGGTTCAGCTGTTACAGGCAGGAGCATCAGCAATCCCTGGCGTGGGTGGTTTCTTCGGTATCGTTTTCGGATTAGTCGGCTTAGTCGCTAACTTATTCGTTGGTTTTGCACTTATTGGCGCATTTGTGCGCTTTTATCTAGACGCTAAGGGAGAGGCTCAGACCAGCACTCCTGCCAGTGTTTAATCATTAAATAGTATCCTTACTTCCTCAAAAAGGAGCGGACAAAAGTGTTCGCTCCTTTTTTGTGCCTTCATGCTCAACTTAAAGTGTGAAATGAGGTTGTCTGAAGCAGGGCATCGTGAGAGAATAGGCCCGTTCAACCTCATCGCAGGATAATCCCTTTAAGGTAGGTAAATGAGCTATCCGTTTGATTCAATTGAGTTAAAGTGGCAGGCCCGCTGGGACCAAGAGAAGTCCTTTGCAGCCGAAGATTTAAGCGCCAAACCCAAATATTATGTTCTAGATATGTTCCCATACCCCTCAGGGGCTGGACTGCATGTGGGGCATCCTGAAGGCTATACTGCGACCGACATTGTATCGCGTGCCAAGCGTATGCAAGGTTTTAATGTGCTGCATCCGATAGGTTGGGATGCTTTCGGATTGCCTGCTGAGCAATATGCCTTACAGACAGGGACTCATCCTGCTCAAACCACCAAACAGAATGTCGAGAATTTTAAGCGACAGATCAAACGTCTTGGTTTTTCTTATGATTGGGATCGTGTCATTGATACGACTGATCCAAATTATTTCAAATGGACGCAGTGGATTTTTCTTCAGCTATACAAAAAAGGTCTGGCTTATATGCAAGGGGCTCCTGTGTGGTGGTGTCCTGAATGCGGTACGGTCTTGGCCAATGAAGAAATTGTAGAGGGTCGCTGTGAGCGAAAATCACACCTGGTTGAGCGTAAACCGATGTTGCAATGGATGCTCAAAATCA
>JAJDCC010000059.1 GCA_029261015.1 Candidatus Omnitrophota bacterium
ACCAGGTGAACGCGTAGTCTCCGTTGGCAATCTGCATTTCATCGACGATGCCGGTGTCATCCACGGCGCTCAGGGTCAGCGTGACCACAGGATTATCGGTGGTCGGGTCCCCCCCATTGATCACAATGGTGCCTGTGGGGCCTTGTGAGTCGGCAAAAGCTTGGGGAATGGAAAGATTTGAGGCTGCCAAAGAGGCAAATAACAGCCGAATTGCCCATTTTTTACAAGATATTTTGATTTTCTGTAAATTCATCATCCACTCCATCCTAGCTGCCGATTTTCATTTTTTACACGAAACCATGGGTTGCGACTAAAAAATATTGCGTGATATATAAACTCATATCTCGTTATACTCTCGCAACCAAAACAGTACAAGCTTTTTTTGTGTATAAACTAAATGAATAAATACAGAATCTTCACGATAAGGTTTTAAAATGTTTCGCTAATAAGCGTGACTATGGAATTTAGTCGATGGTGGTGTAACAGGAGTCTGGTAAATGGGTGTGTTGAAAAATCTGCAGAAAATTTTCGAGTGACACACAAAAAGCCCACCTCACGGTGAGCTCCTGCGACATATCCACACTCAACCCTTATAAATAAAGGGCTAGAAAGGTGTGCCGTCCCTCATTTAAAACCGATCAATCACGACAACAGCGTTTTCGAGGCCTTCGATAGGCGGTTTTTTGCTGACACTGACTTTGATTTGTTTGAGCCAAAACTGCTGCATCACCCGATCGGCTATCTCAACGGCTATGGTTTCTACTAACTTGTATTCTTTTTTCACAAGCATGGCGCGCATATCTTCAATGACTGCAGCATAATCTACGGTTTCTGCTACATTGTCACTTTGCGCGGCACGTGTCGCATCAATGGGCATTTCTAGATCAACGCGCAATACTTGCGTCGATTCGCGCTCCCAATCATAAACCCCTACTTTCACATCGACACTAATCCCCTGCAATAATAACCGTTCTGACATCACTTACCCTTTTTCTCGGCAATCAAATCTGCTAAAATTCGGCTGAGTTGTTTTTCTAACCCACCTTTATACCCGCGCTTGGCATAGCGTATCATCCCCTCTTGATCAATGATGAATAAACTGGGAAACGCCGTAATTCCGTATTGTTGTGCAACTCGATCTTGTTGGTCTAAAAGAATCGTGGATTGAAAGCGATCTTTAATATAAGCCTTCACCTTCGATTTATTCTCGCCGACATTAATCATCAATACTTTCACGCCTTTTCCTGCAAAGCGTTTCTGCATCAGATCTAGCGACGGCATGGTATAGCGACACGGCCCACACCAAGTGGCCCAAAACTCCATGACAACCACTTGTCCCCGCAGCGATTCTAAGCTGAGCACCCCGCCTTTGAGCGATTGAAGTTGAAAGTGGGGTGCCGCAATAGGCTCAGGCAATGCCTGCCATGCCGGGCCTTCAAGTGAACACCCCGCACACAACAACCCCGCCAACACTAACCGCTGCAACCTTTTCATATTAATCATCTAATAGAGTTTGATAAAAACTTCGTTTGCTCAAAAGACTTCGGTGGCAAGGCCTGCGCACAAAGCTGTGCAGCGCATAACGCAGCCAATGAAGTCTTTTCAGCTAACGAAACTAGTCTTCCATTGTTGAGGTATCACCGGCATCTTCACCCGAATCCCAAGCCCGTAAAACCCGCCGCATGATCTTACCTGAGCGCGTCTTGGGCACCTTCTCGACAAAATCAATTTCGCGCGGTGCTGCATGGGCAGCCATATGGGTTTTGACATGCTTGGCGATTTCTTGTTTGAGCGCATCTGTTGGCTCATACCCAGGCATCAGCGCCACATACGCTTTGATGATGTGTCCGCGCACAGCATCGGGCTTACCAATCACTCCGGCCTCAGCCACAGCGGGATGTTCCACCAAGGCACTCTCAACCACAAAGGGCCCCACACGCTCACCTGCTGTTTTAATGACATCATCAGCGCGGCCTTGAAACCAAATCACGCCATCCTCATCACGTATCGCTGAGTCACCACTGGCATACCAACCTGGAATTTTAAAATATTCATCGTACTTGGGTTTGTTGCGCCAAATGGCCTGCATCATCGCCGGCCAGCCCGGCTTAACCACTAGATTACCAATCTGCCCTGGCGGCAATTCTTTACCTGCATCATCAACCACAGAAGCATAGGTTCCTGGAAAGGCTTTCCCCGTGGCACCAATGGCAAAATCTTCACCTTTGTAATTGCAGATAATGTGCATGCCGGTTTCGGTCATCCACCAGGTTTCATGCGGCGCCAATCCGGTCACCTTTTTAACCCACTTCAAGGCTTCGGGATTAAGCGGCTCACCCACACTGCAGATGTGTTTTAAACTGCTTAGGTCGTACTTGGCCGGAATCGCATCGCCTGCTGCCATCAACATACGGTACGCCGTCGGTGCGCTGTACCACATGGTGACTTTGTATTTTTCAATCATCGAAAACCACACATCCGAATCAAATCGCCCACCGACCACCAAAGAAGTCACACCCAAAGTCCAGGGTCCATAAAGTCCATAAGAGGTTCCGGTAACCCAACCTGGATCAGCCGTGCACCAATAGATATCGTCTTGGCTTAAGTTTAATGACCACTTAGACGTCTGATAATGGCCGACCATCGCATACTGTCGATGCAATACGCCCTTAGACCGCCCCGTTGAACCTGAAGTGTAATGAATGACCAAACCATCATCTACAGTGAGCCATTCAGGCTCGACCCACTCAGGAGCCGCTTTCATCGACTCTTCATAACTGATTTCGTTTGCTGCTAATTCCCCATTCGACTCCACCAAAATGAGTTGTTTTAAATCAGGGAGTTTGTCTTGCGGAACACGCGGTTTCAAAGTCGGGGTTGTGACACACACATTGGATTGAGAATTCTCTAGGCGATCAAACACAGCCTGTTCCATAAACGCTTCAAACAACGGCACCGGAATCGCACCGACACGATGTATCCCCAAAATGGCGATATACAGTTCTGGCATGCGCGGCAGAAAAACAGCAATGCGGTCCCCCTTAGAGACCCCAGCGTTTTTCAGCACTGCAGCAAACTGGCTAGAGAGTTTTTTGAGGTCTTTAAAAGTGTAGTCTTCTTGGCGACCTTCAGGATGGTAGTAGTGGAGAGCTACAGCATCGCCACGCGCAGAATCAGCATGACGGTCAATGGTTTCATGCACAATGTTTACTTTACCCGTTTTAGACCAATCAAATTCGGCCTCAACGGTTTTCCAATCAAAATCTTTAGCCGCTTCGGCATACGCTGGCATATTGGCTTGAATGCCATTGGGTTTACGTTCCCATTCGATGGCTTGAGTAGACGGTTCTGTAGACATAGTGCACCCCCACGTGTTGTCGAACTATTCTGCAAACGTGTAGGTGCGTTTCTCAAGGGAGGCCGGTTGATTCAGCTTAACAAGTACCACCAAACTGACTAGTGCAATAACCACATCCAATAGAACACCTACAACCGAAGGCATCGCGACCCAAATACCGGCGATCACGATATTGACGAGCGTCAAAGGCAATAAAAATTTCCAGGCAAATCCCATGAGTTGATCGACGCGTAAGCGCGGAAAGGTGCCACGAAACCACACCATCACAAACATCAATGAATAGGTCTTAGTGAAAAACCATAACCATGATGGGATCGCTTCCCCAAAACTCACCACAGACAAAGCCACCAAAGCACCAATACCCATCACTTTAGCCACTATCGGTAAACGCTTGGCCATTGCCATAATGATGACGAGCACCGCAGCTAGTACCCAAAAAGGAATGGCAGGTCCTTGCCAGCCACCCAGAAATAACGTCACTGTTAATGCACATACAGCAAAGGATTCTAAAAACTCAGCCATATACCACAACGCAAATTTCATACCGCTGTATTCGGTATGAAAACCGCCGACTAATTCGGATTCGGCTTCGGGCATATCAAAAGGTGTGCGGTTGACCTCAGCCACGCCACTCAAAAAGAAAATAATCGCGCCGATAAATCCCCACGGCGTTAAAACAAACCACCATTGGCTCTGCGCTTCTACAATGCTTACCAGTGACATCGTACCGGTCACCATAATGACCGTAATGACAGCCAATGCCCCAGGAATTTCATAGGAAACAATTTGTGCCACCGTACGCATAGCCCCCATCACGGGAAACTTACTGCGCGAGGCCCAGCCCCCCATAAAGACCGCATAAGACCCAATCGAGCCTACCGCCAAGGTGTACAACACCCCGATGTTTAAATCCAGCGGCGCCATGTTGCGTCCAAAGGGCAACACTAAAAACAATAACAACGCAGGGATCAGTGCCACCAGAGGCGCTAAAGTGTGCATCAACTTATCTGCACCTTCAGGCACAATGTCTTCTTTCATCAGCATCTTAAGCCCGTCGGCCAAAGGCTGTTTCAACCCATAGATACCGACACGGTCTGGCCCTAAACGGTTCTGCATGCGTGCAATCACTTTGCGCTCAAACCACGTCAGGTACATCATGATCAATGGCGCAAGCCCCGCAATCACTCCAATTTTCACCAACCCGGCAGCCCAAGGACGCAACACTTCCGGAAGAGCGCCCAATAAAGTGCTGTTGAGATTCACAAAGGCTTGATCGATCATGACGCATCGCCTTTATCAGAACCCGCATCGGATGGATCCTCATCAGCGGGTTTGTCTTCAGCTGGTTTTGCAGCCTCAGCTGCTTTGGCTGCTGCAGCGGCGGCGGCAGCTTTAGCTTTTGCCCGCTTGGGCTCTAAGCGTGCTTCGACCTCTGCATGTTCGGTGGGTTTGATTTTGCCAAAATACTCTGCTGATTTGAGCAATTTATCCCGATTGAAATTCATTTCAGGACCACGCCCATAATCGGCGACTTCATAATCATTATCCATTTCAATCGCATCAAAAGGACAAACATCGACACAAATACGGCATGACATGCAAATCGACACATCAATGTCAAACTGGGCAGGATATGTACGGCCAAACTTCTTCGTGGGTGCGCCCTTCTCATCCTTTTCCATGGTGATGTGAATGCATTGAGGCGGACACTCTTGCTCACAAATCTTACACGCCACACAACGCATATCCTCCGGGCTTTCGTCATACACCAAAAAAGGAAAGTACCGAAAGTTCTCAGCGTGCTTTTGTTTCACTTCAGGATAAGCCACGGTAGTAATCCCCGAACCTTCATCCAACCCGATCAATTTTAAGAACCACTTACCAAAACGATAGGTGCCAATGAACTGACGTAAGGTAATGCCCATACCGCGTAAGACGCCAAAACCGGTCATTATCGGTCTACCTCCCCCAGCACAATATCGACTGAACCTAAAATCACTATCGCATCAGCCACTTTATGCCCCAAACACATGTCTTCTAAAATAGTTAAGTTGATAAAGCTTGGCGCGCGCACATGGTACTTATAAGGTTTGTTGGAACCATCGCTCACCAAATGATAGCCCAGCTCACCCTTGGGCGATTCGATGCGCCCATATGTTTCGCCTTTAGGTGGCTTAAACGTTCGTGGCGCTTTAGCGATCGCTTTGCCCTTAGGACTGATATACGGACTGGCATCATTAATGTCATCAAGTGCTTGCTGCAAAATACTGACTGACTCGCGCATTTCTAAAATACGCACATAATAACGATCATACACATCACCCACTTGTCCCATGGGGACACGGTATTTGAACCGGTCATAAATGGAATAGTTATCCACCTTGCGGATGTCATAATCGACACCTGTGGCGCGTAACATGGGCCCGGTGATGCTGGCATTAATCGCTAGTTCCTGCGGCAATACCCCCACATTGAGTGTGCGTTGACGAATGATTTCGTTTTCACTCAGCAAACCTTCAAATTCATCTAAGAATTTGGGGAAAGCTTTAACGATAGCCTTGGCTTGATCCAACCAGCCTTCTGGTAAATCGGCCCTTACCCCACCTGGTCGAATGTAATTGCACATCATGCGTGAGCCAGAAGCCGCTTCAAATAAATCCAAAATCTTTTCACGCTCACGAAAGGCATACAACAGCGGCGTTCCAAAAGCCCCCATATCGTTTAAAAGAAATCCGGTCACAGCCGTATGATTCACCAGGCGCGTCAATTCTGCCATGATCACGCGAATGTATTCACCACGTTCAGAAGCTTCAAGACCGGCTAGTTGCTCAATCGCAATCGCAAGTCCTAAGTTATTGCTCATTGAACACAAGTAATCGAGACGATCGGTGTAAGGAAAGGATGCGATATAACTCATTTCTTCGGCAATTTTTTCGTGATTGCGGTGCATATAACCCAGAACGGGTTTGAGCTTGACGATGGTTTCACCATCAAGTGTGGCGATCATACGAAACACCCCATGCGTCGACGGATGCTGGGGACCTAAATTCAATTCAAGTAATTCAGATTCTTCGGGGATAGTGATTCTGGACATAGAACTCAATTACTCCAACACGTCTTGGTCTTCAACCACATAATCTTTGCGCATCGGTGCGCCCTCAAAATCTTCCCACATCAAAATTCGCCGCATGTCAGGATGGTGCGTAAAATCGATGCCGTACAAATCAAAAACTTCTCGTTCCTGATATTCTGCACCACGCCAAATCGGCGTCACAGAATCAATGGTGGAATGCTCGCGAGGCAACTTCACCTTAATCAAAATCGGTCCAATTTTTTTCACAATCGAATAAAGATGGTAGACCACCTCAATATGGGACTCAGGATAATCGACTGCCGTAAGATTAGCGCAATAGTCCATACGATAGGCATCCGACTCTTTTAGCCACTCACACACCGCATAAATGGCATTGGCAGGCACCC
>JAJDCC010000060.1 GCA_029261015.1 Candidatus Omnitrophota bacterium
ATGGGTTCATTGCTGTGAGTGATTGTGTGAAGAAGCAGTTTTTAGCAGCGTTGCCCATGGCTGAGGAAAAAGTATTTGTCATCCCTAATGGTGTGGCACAAACTCCGGTAGATCAAACGATGGCACGCAAAACCAAACGTGAAGATTTAGGATTATCTGAGCATACGCCATTAGTAGGTGTTATCGGTCGCATGGAATTACCCAGCAAAGGCCAAGACCTATTCCTGAAGGCCTTCGAACAATTGCTAAAAGATCAAGCAGATACGCATGCTGTTTTGGTAGGTGGTGGGCCGCACCGTAAACATTGTGAAGATTTAGCCGACCGATTAGGGATAAGTGAACGTGTGCATTTTGTGGGTTGGCAAACCGATGTGGCTCAATGGTTGAGTGCTGTGGATGTTGTGTGCTTACCTTCGCGCTCTGAAGGGTTGCCCATGATACTGATTGAAGCGATGGCTTATCGTTGTCCCATTGTGGCCACTTCTGTAGGCGGTGTGCCAGGATTGCTGGGGCATTTGCGTGAAGCTTTGGTGGTTGAAGCAGAAAGTTCAAAAGCGATTACCTATGGTCTAAATAATGTTTTTAAGGATTATGAGGCAGCAGTCGATAGAGCTCAGGCAGCCTTCATCCGCTATCAAGAATGGTATTCCGCTGAACAGGTGATTGTCGGTTTAGAAAATCTGTATGCTGCGCACAGTGACGCGTCTGCTAAGAGCACAGATGTTCCTCCAACAGTTGCGGTGGAGTATCTGGGGGCAGGGATATGAGACGGATAAAAGTGTTCTACCTCATAACCGGTTTGCATATTGGTGGTGCTGAGAGATTGCTACTGGATACGGTGAAAGAGTTGGACCGTGAGCGGTACCAACCTGTGGTGGCTACTTTAGTGGGGGGTAATTTGATTCCTCATTTTGAGGCCGCTGGAGTGCGTGTTTATGATTTGAACATGAAGAAGAAATGGGACGTGAAGGCTTTCTTAAGATTGAAGCGCATTATAGAAGAAGAGCGTCCGGATATTTTGCACACCCACTTGTTTCATGCCGATTTGATTGGCCGCATTTTGGGTAAAGTCTGTCAGGTTCCCATTATTTTGACAACATTACACATGCTGGAATTCACGCGTGCTTACTGGTATTACAACTGGCCCGATCGTTGGGCATCGCGTTTTAATGATGCTTTGATCGCTGTCTCACAAGCAGTCAAAGACGGGTTTGTGGACAAAGAAAAACTGGATGAATCTAAAATCACCGTAATCCAAAACGGTGTCACTGATTTGCCTGAGGTCACAGAACAAGAGTTAATCAATACGCGTATGCGCATGACACAAGGCCCGGGCCCTGTGGTGGGGATTGTGTCGCGATTAGATATTCCTCGTAAAGGACACCCTGTTTTATTTGAAGCGATCCAACGATTAAAAGAGAAATATCCCACCCTTATTTGCGCCGTTGTGGGCTCTGGTACCGGTTATCGCACATTGCAGGAAGATGTGCGTCGATTAGGGCTTGAAGCGCATGTCGTTTTCTTAGGGGCTCAAGACAATGTGGCTCCTTGGTTAAAAGCGATGGACGTATTTGCATTGCCTTCACGCCATGAAGGTTTTCCTATGGCAATTATAGAAGCGATGGCTGCACAAAAACCGATTGTGGCGACGCCTGTTGGTGGTGTTGCTGATTTGATTGAGCATGAGAAAACCGGTTTGTTAGTGCCCGTGGGGGATGCCAAAGCATTGGCAGAAGCCATTGAGCGCTTATTAGATCAAAAAGAGTTGGCCGCTGGTTTAGCGCAGGCAGCGCGCGATCGTTTTGAAAATCAGTTTGCAATGAGCACCTTAGTGAAACGTACAGAAGCTTTGTATGCCGAATGGGTAGATCGGAAACTCAATGCTCCTGTAAAGCTCTTAGAAGTCACGACGTGTTTGGATTCTGGGGGAGTGACCTCCCATTTATTAGATTTATTGGACCAGTTGCCCAAAGATCAGTTTGATGTTTCGGTTGCAGCGGCACCTGAAGAGGATGCTCAGAAAAAACTAGAGGCCATTCATGTGAAGTTCCATGCTGTGCCTATGGTGAAACCGATTCAACCCGTGGCAGATCTTAAAGCCTTGTGGTCTTTGTTCCGACTGATGAAACGCGAGAAAATCGAGATGGTGCATGCGCATATGGCCAAAGCGGGTTTCTTGGCTTCGGTTGCAGCTAAGTGGGCGGGTGTGCCTTGTATGATCAGTACCATTCATGGACCAACACGCGTGACGCTTAAAAATTCTTGGAAACAAACGCTTTTTGAAATTTTAGATAAATGGTCCTTAAGCAAATGCCATGACCATGCCATTAGCGTTTCACACGCTACGACAGCAGATTTATTACGGTCAGGGAAGATCAGCCAAAACCGCATCGTGACTTTGCACAATGGCATTGATACGAAGAGACTCAAAACCAAACACAGTCGCGAAGAAGTGCGTGCAGCATTAGGGTTGGATGCAACACAACCCGTTGTGACCATGGTAGGTCGATTAGCCGATCAAAAATCCCAGGAAACACTCATTCATGCTATGTGTCAGTTGCAATCGGATTGGCCCAAAGCTGTGTGTTTATTGATTGGAGATGGCCCTAGATTTGCCGAATTCAAATCCATGATCAGTCGGTATCAGCTTGAGTCTAGCGTGAGATTATTAGGCCAACGCGATGATGTGACAGATCTGTTGAACGCTTCAGATGTTTTTGTTTTGTGCACCAAATTTGAAGGCCTATCCATTGCTGTTTTAGAGGCGATGGCTTTAGGGTTACCGGTTGTGGCCACCAATGTCGAAGGGATGGAAGAGCTGATTATCCCAAATGAAACAGGCATGTTGATTGGGGATCAGGATGTGACAGGGTGTGTCCAGGCATTAGAGGCATTATTTAATGATGCAGCATTAAGAAAGCGTATGGGTGAAACTGCGCAATTGCGCGTGGCTGAGCATTTTAGATTAGATGCTCAAATGCAATCTACCAGCGATGTCTTATTAAAAGCCGCTCACTACAAGCGCATGTGGCGTGGACGAAGCAAAGCGCCTTCGGGTGGGTATCGCTTTAAATTGTACATCCATGAAACAGGATTCAAAGAAACCTGTGTGTTGGTAGCCAAGCGGCTAATGAGCGTTTTGTCATTTAAGAAAGACCTTTGGTTTTATCACTGTGATCTGGCGCAGCCATTAAAACGCCTGCGATCGATCAGTGCCTGTACGATTCGTCAGGCAGGACCTCAAGATGCGCGCGCTTTAGCTCAGGTGAGTTTTGAATCGCAAGATATGCTGGGCGCATTATTGACTTCGCCGCATGAGGCCTGTTTTGTCAGCGAGTGTGATGCCACCAAATTGCTGGGCGCAGATGTTCCTCGTAAGAGACCGTATGCAACCAGTCCGATCATGGCTTATCAGTGGATAGTGCTTGGACCTCGCAATGTAGAAATTATGCCTTTTGGTCGTATCCTACGCTTAGGCCCCAAGGATGCTTATTTTTATAATTGCCGCACGATGAAAGATTTTCAGGGTAAAGGCGTAGGGGCTTTAGTTGAACTCAAAGCATTGGAGTGGTTGAAAGAGCAGGGATATGAAAATGTCTATACCGATATTCGCCCTGACAATGTGGCCTCTTGCCGCATGTTTTCAAAATTAGGGTTCAAGCGGATTGAGCGCATTCGATTGACTAAAACGCTGAAAAAGCGTACCGTTGAAAATTTCTATCCGCGTCTTAAGTATGAAGAAGACCGTTTGCGAGTGAGCGTGGTTCAGGATCATGATTTGGATGGCCATTTATTGGATGTGTTGAGGCCTCATGTTGACATTAAGTTAGTGGGTTCAGAGCATTTGGACGAAAGCTTGCAAAAGCCGGCGGATATTATTTTTTCTGTAGGGTTTAAACCTTTAGTGAGAGCGGCTTTGGTGGCGGGTAAGCATTTAGATCGATTTACGCTCACAACACTGATCACACGAGAAACTTTTGATGGAAAATCGATTCAGGATTTAGGGGCTGTTAAAAAGCGATTGTTGGTTTGGGCTTTAAAACGGTGCAGCTATGTGTGGTTTTCTGATAACGAATTGGCGCAAGAGATTAAAGAAATTATTAAGATACCCCCTCGACAATTTGGCATTTGGTCTCCGATTCTCAGAGTACAGCCTGTACCCGAAAAAGAGTTAGCCGGTGCAGCGGCCGTGCACCAGAGTCAATGGACTTGGGAATATGGTAGGCCCGATGAAAACACGCCAGAGCAAAAACAGGCAATATCAGAAGTGATTGGTGTGTGGCGTAACAGTTTAGAAGATGTCATAGTTTCAGCCCATGATGGGCGATGGAGTCAAGCAGATGGTTATCAAAGTTTTTAGTGACCAAGCTCAGGATCAAGAGCAGTGGGATGCTTATGTGCAGCAGCATGCAGAGGCCACACATGATCACCTTTGGTTATGGCGATCCGTTTTAAAGAAGAGTTTTGGTTACCGCGCTGAATATTTAGGGGCCATTGAAGGCGATCGCTTAGTCGGTATTTTGCCACTGTATCGTGTGCCGCAGGGTTTTAAGGGGGGGTGTGCGTATGTCTCGATTCCTTTTGGTAATTATGGAGGCATTTTGGCTGACACGCATGAAGTTGAGTTGTTTTTGCTCAACGCCGCTAAGCAGCGTGTTCATGAAGGCAAAGCTGAGCATTTAGATTTGCGTCACTCCAAGCCAGTGGATGACAGTGAATTGCAGCCGATCCGTTTGCATAACCGTTTTGTGACGCCTCTAGATTCCGATGCAGAAACCCTCTTCAGTAATATTGGGCGCAACAATCGCAATAAGATTCGTAAGTCCCAAAAATTGATGGAGATCAAAAAATCTCGGGATCTTAAGGAACTCTATAAATTGCATTTGAGCACGACTCGTCGATTAGGTACGCCCTGTTTTCCTAAAAGTTACTACCAAAACATTTTGGATGCTTTTGGCGAGAAGGCTTTCATTCACTATGCATATTTTGAAGGTAAAGTGGCCGCATTTGATTTGTGCCTGGTCTTTAAAGACAACTTAATCACGCAATTTAATGGTTCTTATTATGAATACCAAAAGATGAAGCCCAATAATTTGCTGTACTGGCAGGGTGTTGAAACAGGGTGCGCACTGGGTTTGAAGCGACTTGATTTGTGCCGCAGCCGCATCGATTCTGGATCAGCCGCGCATAAGCGTGAATTACGCATGCAAGAAATTCCATTGGCCTATCAAGTGTATCAGCCAGAAGGAAAACCCTTTTCGGCTAAGAGCCCTTCAAATCCAAAATATCAATTTGCAATTAACACATGGAAACGGTTACCCGTTAGTTTGACTCGATTACTCGGTCCACAGATAGTGAGGTATTTAGCATGAACGTCGCACTACAAGAAGCACCCTTAGTTCGGCCCCCACAAATTGCGCCAATTAAAGAAGCCCCGACAACTTTAATGAATGCATTAACCATTGATCTTGAAGAATGGTTTCATGTCACCAATTTTGAAGGTGTCATCAAAAGACGCGAATGGCCTGGACTAGAAACACGTGTCCAAGAAACCATGCCACGTTTGTTGGATGTTTTAGATGAATTTAATACCAAAGCCACATTCTTTACTTTGGGTTGGGTGGCGCGCGAATTTCCATGGATCATTAAGCGCTTAGAGGCATCGGGCCATGAAATTGCTTCACACGGCGATGAGCACAAGCTCTTAGTCAACCAAACGCCCAAACAATTTAGAGACCAATTGGTCCGTTCGCGTGATGTGCTTGAGCAATTGGCCCAACAACCTGTTGTGGGACACCGTGCTCCATCTTACTCCCTGCGGTGGTCAACACGGTGGGCGGTAGACATCATGATTGAAGAAGGATTCTTGTATGACTCCAGTGTCTTTCCTTTTGGTCCACGCAAAGAGTCTCGTTTATGTTCCTCACGTGTGCCTTGCATGCTGGATGTGCAGGGTTTAGGAAGCCTTACAGAATACCCTTTGTCGATTGAAAAAGTTTATGGAGTGGATTTGCCCATTGCAGGGGGTGGATACTTCAGGTTTTTGCCACTCAATTTAATTAAGCAGGGCATCAAACAAATTAATGAACGAGGACAGCGCTACATCATGTATTTGCATCCTTGGGAGATTGATCCCGATCAGCCTCGGGTACACAAGGCTTCTTGGTTGGCCAAGTTTAGGCATTACCATCAATTACACAAAACTGAAGATAAATTAAGAGAATTGCTGAGTGAATTCCAGTTCGGTTCTATCCGCGATATCTTTTGGTCTGAAGAAAAACAGAAGTACCTAACTCATGCACAAAATTAAACGCATTTTATGTTCGATGCTCATGGTGTTTGCCATGGCAGTTCCACAGGTGTTTGCGCAGGCATTTGATTTGCCCGACGATCGAGCCAGTGTGCCGCAATTTTATTTGTACTTTACGGCAGATTTGGAGCAACTCGATTTGTATCCAGAGCGCTACGATGTCGCTATTTGGCATCATCATCCTAATCTGTTGAATGCTTTGCCGGCTTTTCGTGAAGGCAACCCTAAGCTTAAAGCATTTATGTATAAAGAGCTTTTTGCCATTCTGCAGGTTGAGACTGAAGCCAACGAGTCCATCGGTAACTATGATTGGATTGATCAAAATCATCCTGAATGGTTTCAATTAGATACAGAAGGCAATCGCATTGAGATTCCTGAGTATCCGGGTCGATGGATGATGGACATGGGCAATGCTTCTTTTCGGGAGTTTTGGATCGAAGAGACTTTAGATGATGTGTTAGAAGGCAATTGGGATGGAGTTTTTGTTGATGATGCGTTAACGAATGTTGATGCACATAGTTTGCCTCCTCTGCAAAATTACCTGACCGATGAAGCGCTACAGGATGCCGTGTATGGATTTTTGGTGCGTATTAAAGAAGTCTTTTCAGGTTATGACAAATTAGTGATGGCTAATGTATCCAGCACCTATCACTTTCCGGGACTCTTTGATAAGTGGATCGGGGTTTTAGATGGCATGATGGAAGAGCATTTTGCAGGTGAAGGCTGGACTTGGGGTGACACGGTTGCTCAACAGCAAATAGAAGCGATGCTCACCGCACGCGCTCAGGGTA
Source organism: Candidatus Omnitrophota bacterium (assembly GCA_029261015.1). Classification (GTDB taxonomy): domain Bacteria; phylum Omnitrophota; class Gorgyraeia; order Aquiviventales; family Aquiviventaceae; genus JAJDCC01. The sequence continues at coordinate 7,102 of JAJDCC010000060.1, forward strand.
AATGGTACTTTGCCATGACCTATGGAGATTGGGAAGCCAAGGCTAAGATTCAGCAAAGTTTGGCGGCTTATTTAATCGGTGCAGGCGAGAATACGTATTGGGCATATCGTCCCTATTTTGAATTTGTGCATTCACCACAAGATCCTGATTGGACCTTTACTTTGGGTGAACCCCTGGATGAGCCGATACAGACTTCTGGTTTATGGAAGCGTGAGTTTGAAAAGGGCACGGTTTTCTTAAATTCACAAAGCACATTAGCCCAAGTCAGTTTGACAGACTGCAAGCTGAATGTGGGGCCGCACAGTTGGATGATAAAAGAGCCGGGTGATTCTTGTCAGCAACCAGAGCCTTGTCCAACCGTTGAATGTCCCGAGCCTGATACCTCTCAATGCCCAGAAGCCGAGGCGTGTCCGCCACAACCTAAGCCAACCTGTCCAGAAACTGCAGGTGATGGCAGCAGCTGTGAAGTACAACCTGAACCCAAGCAAGAGGAAACCTCTTGGTGGAAATCGGGTTGGGACCGTTGGAATTCTTGGCGACGGAATCGACGCAGTGGTCGTCGGTGGGGTCGGTGATGGTTGATGTCAGCATAGTCATTGTCAGTTGGAACACACGTGAGCGGTTAAAACAGTGTTTAACCAGCATCGAACAGCTCACCCAAAAGCTCAAATACGAAGTCATTGTGGTGGATAATGCATCAGCCGATCAGTCTCAAGAAATGGTGGAAACAGAGTTTCCGCAGTTCCAGGTGATTCAATCGCGGGGTAATTTAGGTTTTTCCAAGGCTTGCAACATAGGCATCAAACAGGCACAAGGCCGCTATGTGTTGTTGTTAAATCCGGATGCGATCATTCAAAACAATGCTGTGTCTAACATGGCTAAGTTTTTGGACAATGAACCGGCCTATGGTGCTGTGACAGGTCAGTTATTTGAAGAATCAGGCGAGCGATGGCGCTGTTTTAGAAAACCGACTTCGCCAGCAGCACTCTTTTTGACATCAAGTTCATTAAGGCACATAGTGTATCGCACACCTTGGATCGCGGATCGATTACTGCTAAGCGATAAAGAGGCTAATAAGTTGTGTACGATTGGCGATGTTCATGGAGCTTTATTCATGGCGCGTCGCGACATTTTAGACAAGCTTGGCGGTTGTGATGAAGCTTTCTTCTTGTATTTAGCCGATACGGATTTGAGTTATCGTATTTGGAAGACAGGCGCTAAATTAGGTTACACACCCAATGCAAAAGTGATGCATGTGGGTGGTGCGAGTGCTAAAAAAGTCTTTATTCCGGTTATTCTGAATTATCATCTCAGCCGGTTTCGGTTTTTTGTGAAGCATTTTGGGGCTATGCCGGGTCTCTTGCTTTTGATGCTGTCATTTTTAGAAACACTAGCGTTAATGCCATTTTGGCTAGTGCGCTATTGCGTAGGGGTGGGGAAGGACGTTAAAGCTGTCCAACAACTCACAGTGAATTGGCGCTTACTCAAACTGTATGGGCGGCAACTTATTTCGACGATAACTAAAGGTACACTGACTAACCCGCAAAGTATTGACGGGACTCAAAGATTAATTGGAGTTTAACAGAAGCAATGGATACTCAAGCGATAAACCTCAAGCTGGATACGGATATGACACCGAACGATTCTGTTGAATCACAACATGGCAATACACGCACCATGATTTTAGGTGCAGGATTAGCGGGGCTAAGTGCAGGTTTGCACTTAACCAGTGGCTATGACCTTTATGAAAAAGAAGCACGTGCAGGTGGTTGTGCTAAATCCATCTATACAGAAGGCTTTGCCTTTGATCATGGACCGCATATTTTGTATTCGGTAGATCCCTATGCAACACAACTCATTAAGCGTTTGTTAAACGATAATTTCCATGCTCAAGGTCGTGAAGCATGGATTTATCACGCCTCGACGGATGTGTTTACCAAGTTTCCGTTCCAAGCCAATCTGCATGGATTGCCCGTGTCTATTGTCAAAGAGTGCATCATGGGCGTGATGGAAGCCATTCGCAAAAAAGAGCAGGGTGATGCGCAAGCACCTAAGAATTATGAAGAATGGATTTACCAAACATTTGGTGAAGGGATTGCCAAGCATTTGATGATTCCTTATTCGGAGAAAATTTGGACGATTTCACCCAAGCTCATGAACTATGAGTGGATTGGTCGCCGAGTGCCTACTCCAAGCCTTGACCAAATATTAGAAGGGGCTTTAAAGGATTCTAGCCAGCTTGTCGGTTTTAATAACGAATTCTGGTACCCCTTGGATGATGGGATTGAGGCGTTGCCAAAATCGTTCTTACCGCATGTGGCTAAGCCTAAAACGCAAATGCGCGCTACGCGTATTTCGCACAAAAAGAAAGTCGTCGAGTTTTCTGATGGCAGTCGCCAAAACTACGACTTCTTGATTTCTACTTTAGCATTGCCGACTGTAGTTAAGTTAATCGAAGATGCGCCCAGTTATGTGGTGCAGGCAGCGGATGAGCTTGAATACAACTCGATTCTGTGTGTGAACTTTGGTGTCAATCGCGAAAAGATCACCAATCAGCATTGGTTGTATTTTTATGAGCCCGATTTCTATGGTCACCGGGTCAGTTTTCCGATGAACCTATCGCCCAACACAACGCCTAAGGGCAAGAGTTCGGTGACATGCGAAGTGGCTTATTCAAAACACCGCAAACTGAATCGTGAGAATGCCGTTGAGCGCGTGGTGGAAGATTTGATTAAGACAGGCATCATGAACCCAGATGACACGGTGTGTGCTGAAAATGTGAAGGGCATCACTCCGGCCTACATCATCTACGACCTCAACCACAAGAAAAACACCACGATCATTCGGGAATGGCTGCAAGAGCAGGACATTTACAGCTGTGGCCGTTTTGGTGAGTGGGAATACTACAACATGGATCACAGTATCATGAGTGGTAAACGCGCAGCCGAATGGGTCAACGCACGTGTGGCAGCCAACAACGAGTGGGCCAGCTAATGTTTGATACATTGATGAGCGATTACAACCGCTACTGGGTGCACTATGGTTATGATCAATCCCATCCTTTGGTGAAGGCTTACCATATTGCCATCAAGCAGGGGGCTTGGGCGGTGACCGATTACCGTTTTCGCCGTTGGATGCTCACCACACCTCGGTGGTTTCAGCTGGTGATGTGGTTGCCCAAAACATTCTGGCAGCTCTTCATTGCGACATTGACTGGCATTGAAATTGAAACGTCAGCCGTCATTGGCAAAGGGCTGTTTGTGCCGCACTTCACCGGTATTTTTGTGAATGCCGATTGTGTCATTGGCGAGAACTGCACCATTTTGCAGGGCGTGACCTTAGGTATCGGGGGCGACTCTGATGGGCGATCGCCGCAAGTAGGGAATAATGTTTACATTGGGGCTGGGGCTAAAGTGATTGGTGGCATCAAAGTGGGGGACAATGCCAGCATTGGCGGGAATTCGCTGGTGGTGTCGTCGGTGCCCGAAAACTTTGTGGCGTTTGGGGTGCCAGCGCGTGCCATGCCTAAAGTGATACCCAGCGTACCCAAAACGGAAGAGGTTACGAGTTAATTAAAATATAACCTATATTTCAATAACTCAAAGTTTACCTAAATGACATATTTGTCATTAGGATTTTATATAAAATCTTGTTATCCTTGTGGTGCTTAACTAAAACCTAAAGCATCACAAGGACTTTTTATGTCTCAGCACCATTCTGTTGGGTTCGTGGTATTTTGTATTCTGATCAGTGTTTTTCCATTGCAAGCCGAAGCAGTGCGTTTTTCGGGTAATGAGTTGTCATTCACCACAGATGTGCACACAGGCTATGACGATAATGTGACATCTGCCAGTACGGACACGGTGGGGGATGCTTATTCCCAGGTGTCATTTGCAGCAAAATTAGAACGTCCTTCCAAAACTTCCAAAGCTTGGATCCAAGCAGGCATTCGGCAAGACATCTACTTTGGGCATTCAGAATTCAACAATACGGCTTTCAATGCAGCCTTACATGCTGATGCGCAACCTTCAAAGTATGACTTATTCAAATTGGATCACACATTTGTGCATGCCGATGAATCGCAAAGTTTTGATGATGAGTTTGGCCGCAACAACGGGCGCTACAGCTATATTGATAATCGCATCAAAGCCAGCTACAAACGAGAGTTCTCAGAAGATTTTGCTTTAATCACCGGGTATGAGAACCGTATCTACAATCCATCCCGATCCAGCTTGCGCGATTCAATGCAGAACAGCGTGGCGCTTCAGGGTGATTGGGCTATGGGGACGCATACCACACTGCGCGGGTTTTATCACCTGACCCATCACGATTTTGATCCAGGTACTGTGGCTTGGGTGCATCAATTAGCAGGAGGCGTTCGTCGTTTAATCACCAAAACGCTGTATCTGGATACGCGCTTAGGGGTGAATTGGATTCGTGATTTTCAGGATGATAGCCAAGCAGGGCTCATTTTTGACGCGCAGCTGACCAACGAACTGACCGACCAGACCCAAACATTACTGCAGTTTAAGCATGAGACCACCGTGAACAGTTCCACACCGGATGTGTTTGAGTCTTGGCGCATACAAGGGGGGTTGAAGCATGATGTGTCGCGTCGTTTGCAAGCATCTGCAGCAGCCTTTTATGGTGAAGGGGAATATGACCGCACCAACCTCAAAGATCAGCTCGTCGGTGCACGGATAGGGGTTGAATACGAAGTGGCCGAAGACATTGATGCCTCCCTTGGGTACAACCTGACGGTGGTGGATTCGACAGGGGCTTCACGCAGTTACACCAAAAACCGTATTTTATTTGGCGTGAAGGCTAAGTTTTAATGCTTAAAGAATACGCAGCAGCACTTCGTCGCTCCATGATTTGCGCAGATATTGTTGTGTCGGTCGCAGGGTTTGTGCTCAGTTATGCCTTTGTCACACAATGGCGCGTCCTTTATGCCTTTTCTGCTTACTTCTGGCTGATTCCTGTCTTGTCCTTGTATTGGGTGCTTGCTTTCCATTATCTAGGTTTGTATGACTCCATCCGCATGAAAACGGTACCCGAATTGCTTATCGCAATCACTAAAGCGGGTGTGGGTGGTTTCTTATTATTCGGCTCACTTTTCTTTACCGTCAAAGCGATTTATGTGAGTCGCTACATGATTGGGTTTAATTTTATGATCACATGTTCTTTATTTTTGCTTGAGCGATTGCTGATTGTGAAGCTGGTACATGCCTGGCGTAAACGCGGATACAACTATCGAAGTCTGTTGGTCGTAGGCACGGGTCGGCGAGCACAACAATTCATTGACCGTGTCGAAAATAACCGCCATTGGGGACTTAAGATTTTGGGGCTTATCGATCAAAAGCCAGAGCTACTGGGCACTGAAGTGAAGGGGTATGCAGTGGTGGGGACGCTAAATGAAATGCAACAAGTCATTCATGAGCATGTGGTGGATGAAGTGGTGTTTGTGGTGCCTCGTTCTATGCTGCATGACATTGAAGGGCCTATGCAAGCCTGCGAAGTAGAAGGCGTTAAGGTGAGCGTAGCTTTAGATTTCTTTGATATGCGATATGGTAAGCCGGTTCAAGACAATCTGGATGATATGCCCCTCATTAGCTTTGAAATTGCGCCGCGCCAAGTATGGGGTTTGCAGCTGAAACGCTTGGTTGATATGGCCTTGGCGGGGCTTTCGTTATTGGGTTTGTCTCCTGTCATGCTTTTGGTGGCGCTGGCGGTGAAAATCAGTTCACCCGGTCCTGTCTTTTTTAAGCAAAGACGCTGTGGTATGGGCGGACGCACCTTTACGCTTTATAAATTCCGTACGATGGTAGAAGGGGCTGAAGAACGCTTAGCCGAGCTGCAACGGCAAAATGAAATGCAGGGTCCTGTATTTAAAATGACCCAAGATCCGCGCATCACACCAGTAGGGAAGTTTTTACGCAAATACAGTTTGGATGAATTGCCGCAGATTTGGAATGTGCTGCGTGGAGACATGAGTCTGGTGGGACCTCGTCCACCTATTCCTGATGAAGTGTCCAAATATGAAAGCTGGCAGCGCCGGCGTTTGCGTATGCGTCCTGGTTTGACGTGTTTATGGCAGGTACAAGGGCGTAATCAAATCACCAATTTTGAAGACTGGGCACGCTTAGATCTTGAATACATCGACAACTGGTCGTTAGGTTTGGACTGGAAAATCATTGCGCGGACGGTGCCTGTGGTATTTAGCGGTAGCGGAGCCAAATAAAAGAGGTAAAATAGGCTTTATGTATAAAATCCTTTCCCCTATTTTGAACACGAGTGCGGCGTTTTTGTGCGCTTTTTGGGTACTCACCGGATCTATTTGTGCTGAAGAAACATGGTACACCGTTGGCCCGGGAGATGTTTTACAGATTTCGGTGCTGCAACCTGAAGAAATCCAATCACAGGTCACCGTCACTATGGATGGTGCGGTGTCCTTTCCTTTTATCGGTAATGTGAAAGTCAGGGGCATGACCTTGGCTGAAATTCAACAAACCATTCAGCAGCGCTTGGCCGATGGCTATTTTCAGTATCCGGTTGTGTCGGTTGCGATGCAAGAGTCCAACAGCAAACACTATTTTGTGTATGGTGAAGTCAACACACCCGGTGGCTATCCTATGACCGAAAATATGTCTATTTTACGAGCCATATCCGTAGCGGGTGGATTTACCAAATTTGGTTCTACTTCAGTTAAAATTCTGCGTCCACGTGAAGGCTCTTCTGGGTATGAACCCATCCTTGTCGATGTCAGAGATGTGATGCGAGGGACTTCAGCCGGTGATATTGCAGTGAAAAGCGGCGATGTGATTGTGGTCGCTGAAGGAAGGTTTTAACGGATGGCGCATGCAGGCATGGATTCGACAACGATGACCTTTAGGGATTATTTGCGCCCATTGTTTAGACAAAAATGGGTGGTGCTTTTATCCTTCATCACCGTTGTGACCACGGTTTTTATTGGCGTTCAACTCAAAACCTCTATGTACAAGGCGCAGGCCACCTTATTGATATCGGCCGAAAAAGCAGTAGAGGGGCCTTATTTTAGAGAGTTTTCCAGTTCCCGCGCCTCAGGCATGGTGTTGACTCAGAGTGAATTGGTGAAAACCAATCCTGTATTGGAGCGCACAGTGAATGCCTTAGGCCTAGCCCAAAGACCATTAGATGATGAAAAACATTTTGCGACACCGTTAAAGCAATTATTGATCAGTTCTAGAACAGAAAAACTGCAGCAAAAAATTGATGAAATGAGCGCCGAGGAGAAACAACAATTTTTGTTTCGATCGGCTGTTGAGAAATTGCGCAACAGCGTTGAAGTCACCCCAGTACGCGATACCGATTTGTTTAAGGTAGCGGTATATGACTACAATCCTTTGGGCACTAAGGTCATGGCCAATGCGTTGAGCCGTTCGTATGTGATTTATGATCTTGAGCAGCAGTTAGCTAACCTACAGCTGAAGTTTGGTGAAAAACATGCCTCAGTTCAGCAATTGCAAACATCCATCAATAATCGCATTGCTAACCTGAATGGCGAAACAGTTTCTAACATTGAAGCCATTGGTCCTGCCAGTGTTAAGGTGGTAGAGCAGGCAGCGGTGCCTTTAAGGCCTCAAGGCCGTGCGCCATCTTTTTTCTACATGGTGGCACTGGTATTGGCTACCTGTTTCAGCATTTTTATGGCTTATCTCATCGACTATTCCGACCAAACGGTTCGCTCGCGGCGCGATGTCGAAAAAACATTGGGTATGAGTTACTTAGGAGCCATCCCCAAAAGAAAGTTTTTCTTAAGCAAGAAAGTTCAAAATTTGAAGCAAAAATCAGCGTATTACCAAGCCTACAAAGATTTAGCTGATGAACTGCTGGTCAGTATTCAAAACCATCCGCAACAGGCCATTCTTCTATTTGGTCCTACGCCCAACGAAGGGGTGTCTACGGTAACCGCCAACTTGGCACATATGGTGGCTGCACGCTCTCAGGCCCGTATTTTGGTTGTGGATGCACATCTATCAGACCCTTCGTTGCACACACACTTTGGTAAAGAAAATACGGTGGGCTTTTTTGATGTGCTTCAAGAAAAAGTGCCTCTTAACAAGGCCATTGTTCCGGTGCAAAAGAATCTCTCGCTATTACCCGCGGGTGAAAGTTCAAAAGCAGGCATTGCTTGCATGAAATTAGAAGTGATTGAAGATTTGATTGAAGAGATGAAAAATGACTATGACCTAATTCTTATAGATGCGGCCAATACCAAAACTTCTCAAGAAAGTTTAGTGATCGCCGAAGCGGTGGATCATGTGACTTTTGTTGTCAGAGAAGGGAAGACCCGTAGTCAGGTTATCCAATCACTCAAACCTTCTGCTCCATGGATGAAAAGCAAGTTTAAGGGTGTCATTTTAAATGCCCAAACCCACTCCATGCCAAAGTTTATATACGACTTGGTGTAAGTTCTTCAGATAAGAAACTTCAATAGTTAAAGCTGTAATCAATGAGAATGAAACACACCTGTCTTGCGCTTTTAAGCCTGGCTCCACTTTTACTAGGGGCGACTTACTACGTGCATCCCTCTGCATCCAGCGATGGTGAGGGCACTTCTAAGAAACCCTGGACAGCACCACACGCCTGCCAATCGGTTCAGCCTGGCGATGAAATTGTCTTTATGGATGGTGTGTATAGTGACCCCATAGTTTGTGATCACATCAGTGGTACTGAAGAGCATCCGATTACATTGCGTGCAGAGCATTCAGGTAAAGCGATCATCAGTACGGCTAGGTCAGTGGGGGGATGGACTCCTTTAGAAAACCACCTCTGGATTTCAGATTCAGTCGAAGACCTCAAGGCCTCAGGGGTTGCGCTCTGGAGGGTGGGTGATTTTCAAGCGCATGTCTGGCACGATGTGAAGGCATTGAATAAAGATGGGGTTTTTTCCTATCGTACCCCCAAAAGTCAATTTGTGATTTATTCCAAGGATGACCCATCCGATTTTGAGTGGAAAACTTGGGACAATAGACATACAGGGATGGTGATTCAAGGTGTTGACTGGTACATCCTTAAGGGATTGGTGTTTCAGTACAATAATGTCGGTTTACTAGTCGGTTGTTCGCGCTGTGGACGAGCTACTCAACAAATACTCATTAAGGACACCACTTCAGAATATGCCACGCATTGGGCGATGGCGTCGACGTCTGGTCCTAATGAACTGACACGCCATGTGACTTTTGATAACGTTACCCTTCGCTATGCAGCTGGATCATCCCCCGATCACAAAACTCACAATGAATATTGCTTCAAGTTTGCCGCAAGTGTTAATGCGGCAGATGGACAGTTTGGTCGTGTCATCAATAGTAAAATTCATCATTGTAATGGGCATGGCATTCAAGCTTCGAATGGTTGGGATCAAATTGTTTTAGAAAATAACACTTGTCATGATGTGAGCCTGAAACGAAGTGGTATGGGGGCCTGTATGCGTTGTGGTACGACAGCGGGCTGCACCATCAAAAACAACACAATCTATGGTGGGGATAAACCACAAGGTTCTGGAATCTACCTGCAGGACGGAGCGCATGACATCTTGGTGGAGAATAATGAGATATCAGGCTTTGATTGGCACGGCATTTATATTTTTTCTACCAATGGGAAATCTGTATACAACGCAGCCATTCGTGACAATCAAATCTTAGACAATAGAATTACTGGAATAAGAATTGAAGCGGCCTCAGGTAAAGAAGAGGGGATCGAGATTGCATCCAATGAGTTGATGGATAATTTGAATGCGATCACCTTGACTCCCAAACGAGGAGCTAGCGTTGTGGGTGTTCGCCTTATGGATAATATTTGCAACGATGTGGCATGGCAATGTCTGAAAGCCGATAAGGGAATAGATTTCTTGTCTGCTAGGAATAGTTGGGATGCGGGTAATGAATAAACGCTTAAATCAAACTTCTTCTGAAAGGTTAGCGTTGCTTCGGTTTCCTCTCATCGTTGGAATTGTGTTTATTCATAATTTTGACACTCAAGTGAGCTTGGTCAATTCCACTTTTGGCATTTCTGAACCAAGTTTTTTTTCCGAGTTTGTCCGTGTAGTCATATCACGCGGAGTTGCATGTATAGCAGTACCTCTATTCTTTCTTATGGCAGGCTATTTCTTTTTTCTAAATTTTTCACTTACAATTAAAAACTACATAAAAAAATTACAGCTCCGTGCAAAGACGCTGTTGGTGCCATTTTTGTTTTGGAATGTATTTACATTAGGCTTGCTATTCTCAGCTCAATCTCTACCTGCCACACGCAAATATTTTTCAGGGAAGAATCCATTAATTGAAACATTTGGTGCCTGGGAATTTTTAAATTCAATTTTTGGTTTTACCCATTGGCCAATTGCCTATCAGTTTTGGTTTATCAGGGATCTAATAGTATTAGTGTTCCTGACTCCAATAATTTATTTACTTATCAAGTACTTGCCAAAAGTGTTTACGGGGGTTGTCCTTGTGTTGTGGTTTTTCCATTTATGGCCAGTTCATGTGCCAGCTATACTGGCATTTGCATTTTTCTATGCGGGCGCTTATTTTGCCTTTTCAAATATCAGTCTGTTTACGTTAGACCGCTTTGGTCCCATAATTCTGGGTTGCTATGCAATTGTCGTATTAATAGATTCACTGTCTAAAGGAAAGCCGTTTAACGTGTATGTCTATAACTTTGGTATCCTTCTAGGCATTCCTGCAGCATTATTTCTAACCAAGTATTTGATTGAAATGCCTAGGACAAAAACAGTGTTGCTGTGGGCAGAAGGGTGTAGCTTTTTTGTGTTTGCGGTGCATGAACCATTGATTTCTATATTAAGGAAATTGGCTTATCGCGCTATTTCTCCAAGTACTGATCTGGAAATTCTTGTTCTGTATTTCGCCTTGCCATTTCTGGTAATTGGATTGGCATTGGTAGCATATAAAGTGATGCAGTCGATATCGCCTGGTTTTTTGAGTATTATTTCAGGTGGTAGAGCAAAAAGTAGATATTTCACATCAAATGAGTGTGTCTAGAATTTAAGCGTTTTAGTGAGAAGAAGGGCTAATGAATATAAGATGGAAGAATAAATAAGTGATTATTTCATGAAAAGCAAGAAATGAAAAATCAGATCATAAAAAATATATTGAGCAAATATCTTCTAAGCTTTCTAGGCATGGGTTTAGGTATTTTACTAATTCCGTTTCTGATTTCTAAGCTAGGCAAAGAGGCTTTTGGTATAGCTGTATTGGCAGAGTCTACAATTATTTTTTTTGAGGTTATTTCCCTTAGTATTCGCCAAGCTTTATCTCGTTATGTCACTTTTTCATTAGCTCAAAAAAATGATGAGGATCTTAGAAAGTACTTAGCAACAGGTAAGTGTGTTTTATGGGTTGGTGCTGTGTTAGTGCTGGTTATAGGGTGCGTGATAAGTATTCAATTTGAAAATATATTTACTGTCCCTGTAATTTTAGAGAATGACAGTAAGTGGCTATTTGGGCTATTGACGTTAAGTTTTTGCGTGACCATTCCTAACATGGTTTACTGGGCAGTGCTCTATGCCAATCAGAGAATGGACATTATCAATATGGCTACGTCAGTAGGTTTGGTGGTCAGAGCTATGTCCATATTTGTATTGTTCTCAGTTTTACCATTGCACCTTATTTCTTTGAAAACTTATGGTGTTATTTATCTGCTGATGCGGTTGTTCGAAAACTATTATGTGTATTTTTGGCATAAAAAAGTTATGCCCGGGTTGATCATTAGATGGCAAGATTCTAGTTTGAAATATGTACGAAGTATTTTGTCTTATAGTGGACACACCGCTATTGATCGTGTGAGCTCTCTTTTATATGAGAATACAGCAAATGTGTTGATTAATATATTCTGGGGGCCAGCCTATAACTCTATCTATGCGGTGAGTCTCAAGTTTCCCAAGCTTCTCAATAGATTGTTTAAAGAAACTGCTTGGATGTTATCACCTACGCTTACTGAATTGGCTGCGAACAATGATAAGGTAAGATTTGAAAAGCTCTACAGTATATTTACTAAGATAAGCACCATAGTCGTAACGCCTATCTCACTATTCTTAATTGCTTTTTCAGATTTTCTAATCAACTTATGGGTTGGTCCAGGTTTTGAAAGTGCTGCTCTATTACTTAGAATTCATATGGTGCCTATGCTGCTTATTATTCCTTTAGCTATAGCTGGGGGAGCTACCAATGCTTATGCAAAAGTTAAAATCCCTAGTCAAGTAGCACTTCTGAGCGCTGTCTTTAACTTGGTAATTGGTGTTTTTTTGGGGAAATATATGGGATGGGGGCTCAAAGGTATTGCATTAGGGAGTTTATTTGCACAGGTGTTTTACGGAGGTATTTTTCTGCCTATCTATGCAAGTTATGTCAGTGGTATTCTGCTCAGTCGATTTTTGTTAGAGTCTTTAATAAGACCATTGTTTGTAGCTCTAACCTGCGTGTTCTTTATTTGGGGAGGGCTATTCATAGCTAGTCCTAATGATTTAAAACTTCAAATTGGCTGTTCCTTATGCGGAGCCATCTTATATTACTGGTTTAATTACAGATACATTTTGAATTCCGATGAGAAAAGATATATATCAGATTCAGTGAACCTTATTAAAACTAGGTTTAGTTCTTCTCGAGCATGATTCTTAGGAGCTGTTTATGAACAAATATTCGCAATGTAAGCAGGTTGAGCGGTTAGCTCAATATTCCGTGTCTCTTTCTCCTAGAGAGAACCTGGGAGATTTTGTGATCGTAAAGGCTCTTCTGCAATCCTTAAAAAAGAGAATCAGACTTTCGTTAGCCATTAAGAATACAACACAGCAGGTCATTGAGAATCTGGGATTTGGGAATGAACCTAATACTACATTTCAAAACACGGACTGGGAATCAATTTTTAGATGGAAGAATAGGGGGCAATGTCCTGATTATGTCATTCTTGATCCTGGACATTTTTTCTCGATTCAATAGGGGTATGAATTAAATGAATAATGAATTAGGCAAGAAATGGAATGAGAGGCATCAGCTTGCCAACCAGCAATTAGATAGCGTGATTTATGCATAAAAACTCGATAAAGGCTAAGCGCTGATGTCAAAAGTATCGATCATTATTCCGAATTATAACTACGGCATATTTATTGCAAAGACTTTAGACAGTGTCTTAGCTCAAACATTTCAGGAGTATGAAGTTATTGTGATTGACGATGGTTCAACTGATCACAGCCTTAAAGTCATTAAGTCATTTTCTGAAAAATTTGATGGAAAACTCGTGCTGTTAACACAGCAAAACAAAGGTGTCTACGCTGCGAGAAATCTAGGGCTGCGCCATGCCCAAGGAGAATACATCGCTTTTTTGGATGCAGACGATATATGGTTTCCTGAGCTGCTTGAGGAGTCTGTGAATTTATTGGAAGCGAATCCTGATTTTCATTTGGTCTATTCGAATACAGAGTATTTTGATAGTAAGACGGGGCTAGCTAAGGGACTTAATTTTGATGAAAGAAGCGGCAAGATTCCGGTTACGGGAAAATGTGTCGATAAGCTTTTTACACAGGGTAACTTTGTTCCATTGATGTCTGTGGTCATGCGGAGAGATGTGATCGATAGTGTGGGCTATTTCGATGAAAAACTTAGAGTGGCCGCGGATTATGAATTTTTCATGAGAGTTTCTTCTACGTTTCCTGTTGCATATACGGGAAAGGTGTTGGTTAGAGTAAGGCGCCATGGCAACAACCTAACTAACAAGTCTCTATTACAGGCAAAGGCAAATCTTAGAGTCATTCGCAACATTTTGCGATTCGACGCATCCCTTTCTACTAAGTTGAGTAAAGCTGAATTAGATCAAAAATGGTATCAGGCTTACTACGCTCTTGGATTTAATTTGATACTTAACGGGTATCAGAGGAGAGGGCGTTTGATGTTGAATCGTGCGTTTCGCATCAATAAATCGATTTGGCACAATAAGATAGTCTTGTACTTCTTTTTGTCTTTTATGCCAGCTATCAAATGGATTAGTGCCTGTCGGAAGGTTCTACAACACAGTCGAAGACAATTTAACTGGGCGAATGGATGAGGGTCACTATTCTGTCGCCAGAATTACCAGTGCCACCAGTTAGAGGGGGTGCTATCGAAACAGGTATTTATGCTACAGCCGCACATTTTAAAGATTCCGAGATAACAGTGGTTTCTCTCAATCAAAATTTGCAGCAAAACAAAACAATACATGAGGGTACTATTAAATATGTACAATTGGCTTTGGAGGATTGGAAAGGCCAGCTTCAAAAATCTCTGAACCGTTTTGGTTTGAGAGTGTTTTCCTGGTATGACGTGTATTCAATTCAGGCGATAGTTCGCTATTTGATGAGTGTTCCTCGGCCGGACGTTATTGAAATAAGAAACAACTTTTATTGGGTGCCTTTTATCAGGCGCAATTTTCCTCAGAGCCGTATTATTTTGAAAATGCACAATGATTTTTTGTTTGCGTATCCCAAGCTTCTTCAAAATTACCGAAGCCTATTACATCAAACCGATCACATTCTGGTGATTTCTGATTTTCTACGAAGGAAAATTATTAAGCATTGTCCAGAGTTGGATGATCGGATTACTGTTGTCCATGAAGGTGTGGATCAGGAATTGTTTAGACCGTTGGACTCTCAGAGTGCTGATTTGGCAGCATTGCGCAAGCAATTGAGCCTTACTTTTCAAGATAAGGTGTTCATCTATGTTGGTCGTATCACTGAAAACAAGGGTGTTCATTTGTTGATTGATGCGTTTAAGCAAGTAGCTGCTCAGCGTGACAATGTGAAATTGTTGGTGGTGGGATCTTCATGGTTTGAAGGCAGTGGCAGTACACCTTACATAAGAAAAATTGCGGCAGCATCTAAAGTATTGGGCTCAAAAATTAGGTTTACGGGATATGTCCCACATGATGAGTTGAACAATTATTACAATTTGGCTGATATTTGCGTGGTTCCTTCAATTTTGCAAGAGGCGTTTGGGCTCATTAATCTTGAAGCTATGGCATGCGGCTGCGCTGTCATTGCTTCTAAGGTTGGCGGAATACCAGAAATTATTGATGATGGTGAAACGGGTGTGCTTGTTGAACCTGATGATGCTGTAGCGCTAGCGCAAGCGATGATGGATTTGGTCAGTGATGCTCACTTTAGAGATTACTTACGGAAGAATGCATCTTTAAGAGTAAAAAATCATTTTCAATGGAGTCGAGTGGCACAGGAAAGCGAATGTATTTATTCAGAACTAGTCAGCAGTGTAGAGAAGGTGGCTCATTAAACGTATAAAAGTGTTACATATCATTAAATCGTTTAAGCTCGGTGGTGCTGAAACCAATCTGCGTAACCTCATTGCGGCTGCTAGCGAAGGAGTAGAACCCCATGTGGCTTATTCTGTGGGGGGGGCTTTTGAGGATTGGTTCCGAAATCAGGATGTGGCTTTGTTCAAATATGCGCAGTGTGACCACAAGGTGAAAAGTTTTGCCACGCTAGCAATTGTTATACGTCTTGCCATGTATATTCGCAAAGAAAAAATCCAAATTGTTCACACACATAATTACAGCAGCCATGTCTGGGGTGCTTTGGCGGCCAAGTTGTCTGGTGCCAAAGTGGTTGAACATGTTCATGATTTTCGTTATGAGGAGCCAGATTATAACGTTGCTAGAGGAGTGAATCCCAGTCAGTTCAATTTTGTGAAACATACTGCTCGGCTATCGGATCGATTAGTCGTTTTGACTCGTAATAATGAAGCTTTTTTGCGCAAGCATCGAATCGTTACTGCTGATAAAGTACGGGTTATGTTCAACGGAATCGATACAAATAATCAAGCTAAGGTAAGCAGTGAAGCAATACGTGAGCAGTTGAGTATTGGATTGGGTCGTAGGGTAGTCCTTACAGCGGCTAGAATTTCCAAGGAAAAGAATATCGGATTTGTTTTGGACATTGTGCACCTTTTGAGGAAATCGCCTGATTTTGATACGAAAACCTTATTTTTGATTGCAGGCGATGGTCCTGAGCGTGCTGCACTTGAGGCGCGAGTGGTCGACGAAGGGTTGAGTAATGTTGTGCGTTTTATTGGTTTTTATCCCAATGTGCTTGAATTACTGGCGATTTCTGAAATTTTTCTTCAACCGACTTTACTGGAATTGCATTCCATTACCATGCTTGAAGCAATGGTTATGGACATCCCAGTGCTAGTGTCAAAGGATGTGGGCTGCAACAATGAATTTATTACGCACGGGATAGATGGTTTTTTGTTAGATCCGTCTAATGCTGAAATATGGGTTGAGGCAATTCTGAAATTGATGGCAGATCGAAACCGGGCTAGGGAAATCGGTAAAGCAGGCGGTGTTTTAACTAAGAAAAAATGCGATATCAATAACACGGTTGAGCAAATGGAACAGCTATATAAAGAACTGGCATCCAATCATGCTTAGTTTACGCACGTTAAAAATGCCTATGTTTGTTTTGGTTCTCAGTTTCTTGATGGGAAGTATCATCGTCAGTGGACTA
>JAJDCC010000007.1 GCA_029261015.1 Candidatus Omnitrophota bacterium
TCGGTCGGTCATACCAGCCACATAGTCACAAATCACTCTTTTAGGATCATCGGACTCCGCTAACCTTGAACGTGAAGCCTCCGCAAGCTCTTCTGGATGCTCCATATAGATTGGAAACAAAGCATTCACCACAGTGTGGGCCTGCTCTGACATTTTAGCAATTCTATCGTGTCGGTACATCGATTCCCACAGAAATTGTTTCAACTGCTTTCGCATTTGATACATTTCTGGGCTAAAGCCAATCACTCTCTGCGTACATTCACGCACATCATCAACTGATTGTAAAGCCAAAGCTTCAATACGTTCCTGTGTTGCCCAAACCAAATCATTGACTTGTGCATTGATTAAAGCCCGAATAATTTGGTAACGGCGTATTTCGTCATTTTCAATTGAAGCAATCCCCTCAACTTGGTCCATAGCTCTTTGCCAGAGTTCTAAGTTAACCAGGGACTCTTCTTTAAGAATACCCGATGTCAGACCATCATCCAAATCATGGTTGTCATATGCGATTTCATCCACAACATCTGTCATTTGACTTTCTAACAAAGTTGATTCTCCTTGAGTAACAGGCATGTCCATATCTACATAAGCATTCTTATAATGATGCTTATTCATACTCTCACGCACTTCCCAACTGAGATTCAATCCAGGAAATTGCGCATAGCGCATCTCAAGAAGCTCAACAATACGAAGCCCCTGCAAATTGTGGTTAAAACCACCTGCATCATGCATCAACTGATTCAATGCATGCTCACCTGCGTGCCCAAAAGGTGGATGCCCAATATCATGAGCCAAAGCTACCACACGCACCAAATCTTCATTAAGCCTTAGCATGCGAGCCACAGACACAGCAATTTGTGCAACTTCAATCGAGTGCGTTAATCGTGTACGGTAATGATCGCCTTCATCATTCACGAAGACTTGCGTCTTGTACTCCAACCGTCTAAAAGCACGCGTATGAATGACACGATCATGGTCTCGGCGAAACGCCGTACGATAAGGATCCTCCGCCTCTTCATATTTACGACCGCGACTGAGCCTGCTCTTCATCGCATAAGGGGCTAACCAGCCCTCTTCATGGGCCTCAACTGCTTCTCTATTTCCGATTAAGGCAAACATACAGAATCCATTTCAGGTTGACGATTCTCTTTAAAGACTTTATTTCCATAAAGCGCGCTGAGAATAGTAATGTCCTGCTCCACCCACACCCATATATTCAATGATTTGGCTAGAACGCTAGCACCACTGCTTAATGATGCATGTGTCACAATCACTTTGCGAGTGGGTCTTGGTACTTGCATTCGACAAAAAGCATCAAAACGAGAAATAGCAGCCTCAGTGACTGTATGTTCTTCGACTCCCAAACACCAGCGCTTGCCCTTAGAATCCGCAATGAGATAATGACTCAAGCTCTGTAATTCGTGCGGCACACATTTTCGAATTGAGCTAAACACAGGCAGACGTCCTGTTTTATCCCCAATGGAAAGAGTGTCATCTTCAAAAGAGCTAATCAGTTTAACCACTTGAGCCTCAAAGGAAAGGCGTTTAACACCAATCCAACGTTCCCATAATGATTCTACCATGGACTCAAACCGCTTTTGCTGTTGGTCCGGATTTTCTAAAACTTGATGCCTCTCTGCACCGATAACGGCATTCAGCCAGAAACGAAAAACAGGGTCAGGAACCCACCAACAAACCCCGCGTCTTTCAACCAGATCCATCTCCAAAAGCATTTGCAAACTTGTCGATACAGATGAACGTCCAATGCGCTTACCCATCTCCGTCATTGTACGAGATCCTGCAGCAACCTGTAGCAAAACCTCAAGTGCCCGCCCTCCACGAGGCCCTCCTACCAATCGGTTCACGCGTGATTGACACCACTGATACAAAGGCCCTTCAGCTACACCTAACACATCCCAAGCAACTTTTGCTATCAGCGACTTTGTACTTAATGGAATATATTCTATTTCACAAGATTGATTGAGACGTTTGACAAAAAGACTGAGATACCAAGGATAAGGACCTACCCATTTCAGCAAGAAATCAGAAGCCTCTTTCACGTCATCCAAACGAGACAACTCCTGATAAAGCCATTGGCGCGCCTTTTGTTCATCCAAACCATTCAGCTCCAAAACTTCAAACTGTCCAAACAAAAGTTGGAAGCGTTCCTGAAGGATTTTACGCGCTTTATACGGTGTAGAACTTGAAAGCACAAAAAGCGTAGCAGGCCAAGTCATCACACGCTTACCCAGCTCATGAAACACATGCCCCAATCGCAAAGACTCAAGGTTCTGAAATTCATCTATAACAAATACACAGGGTTGACCTTTTTCTTCTACAAGGATACGAATGGATTCTAGAGTACGCGTAAAAGACTCATAATAGTGACGCTGGCGCAAAGCTCTTTGAGCTTGATCAACAGCACGCGCTGTCTTGGGTCTTGTCTTTAAGGCTCTCTTTAATAGTTGATCTCCAGGCTCTGCGTGCGGGGGCTCATCCAATGCACGCAAAAGCACACTTTGTAGGATACGGTTTAGCAAACTGCGAAGAGATTCGTTATACACAGGGCAATACAAAATATCGATATTAGGGAAGGATTCTGTGAGTACTTGTTGCAGCTGGAAGGTTTTCCCACTTCCTGGTGGCCCAATGAGCGCAATGTTACGGTGAAAGCCTTTTTGAAAAGAATAAATTCGAGACAGTAGGTGCTGAGTGAGTTCGGGTCTCAAATTTTGCATGGTTTAGTAATCAACATGCGGCAACAACGCGAGTGGTTTTTGGGACAATGCATTTTGTCTG
>JAJDCC010000061.1 GCA_029261015.1 Candidatus Omnitrophota bacterium
ACCAAGAAAAATTCCTGTCCACACCCCACCAAGAAGCCCTGCAACAATGGCAAACAACCCACCTGTGATCACGCCAGATATAGGTACAGAAACGTCCATCAAAAACAAGCGACGCACATTCCAAGGATTCTTAAAACGGATCGCCATGTCTTCAAGATCTTGAGCATTCTTGCCAGCCGCCCACAAGCCTGCCACCAATGCCCCAATACTTGTACCAGCCACCATATCAATAGGAATTTTTTCACGTTCTAGGACTTTAATCACTCCAATATGCGCCAACCCCAATGCAGCACCAGAACCAAGAGCTAATCCTACCAATGTTCCTGCCAAATCACGAGCGATGCGCCGAATATTCATCGCATAGCGACTCGTCTGCTCATCCAGTATCTGAACGACTTTTTCTAGACTGATATCCCGAGCTATTTCATTCACATAAGGCAAAACAAAATGAACCGTTTCTCCTAATTGCTCCGCCACATCGTGTTTATCCATTTGCTCACGGGGGGTTAACAATAAACCTAAAAGCGTAGTGGGCTTACTTTGCTGCTGCCGCATATTCAGCACCATCTTGACCTGCTGACTCCCCAGACCGACTGTAGTGCGCACCCTTTCAAGCAACGCCTTCGTTTTGATCACATTCGTAGAGACAGGATCGGTGACAAAATAAATCAAATCCGATTGTGTCAAAGCTTTAAACACCGTTCGATCCACTTCAGAAGGCAGGTCGAGCAACACATACCGAAAGCGTTTAGTCAGCATGCTCAACAGAGGCGCAATGATGTCTTCACCTCGATCATGACCGCGGATATTCCCCATATAAAGGGTATAGAAACCCAAAGGATGCTTTTGTAAATACTCCTCCAATCGGGCATAGGTCAGCATGCCTTCAGAATCCAAATCATAAATCGCAGTGGGTTTTCCGTTGGCATACAAAAAAGATCCCGAAGTTTCACTGTCACACAAATCAATGTAGACAATAGGCTCTTTCGTCTCTTTTCCCAAAGCATAAGCTAAAGACAAAGAGAACATCGTGCAGCCCACCCCTTTAGCCGCACTGTAGGAGGCAGCAATCGTCGCTTCGGAGAAATCTCCATCCCGTTCACGTATACGCAAACGCTTTGAAAGCGTACGACTCAAATACAGAACCAAGGAAGGAATACGATTGATCACCTCATCAAAATCTTCTTTCAGTAACTGGAGAATGAGGGTGTCATTGATCGCTTTAACATTAGCCGAGTGCGTTTCCCCGGTGAGCAGAGAAATCTCTCCAAAGGAATCATCATTATGCAGAATGCCGATAATTTTCTCTTTTCGGCCTTTTTGGGGGGAGTTGTACACTTTAAGGCGGCCAGAAATGATGATGTAGAAAGCACCAGCATCATCACCCTGCTTATAAACAAATTCGCCCTTTTTAATTTCGAGCAGTCGTGTTCTTTCTGCAATCAAGTCCAACTGTTCTTCCGTACATTCTGAAAAAACCGGAATGCGCTTAAGAATAACGACTTTATCTTTAGGATGCGGGAACTCAAACATGCTCATTTTAAAGGATCAGTGTGGTTTGTTGGCCAAGTTTAAGATCAAACAATGCTGCGGCAGAACCGCCTTTGACAGCTACCTCTAAATATCCAGAAGAACCTTCAAGGGCTATAAGTTTTCCTGTTTCCCCAGCGCTATATGATGATACCACAGGTGCAGAGTGGTTACCGATTTGCAACGCGCTTTTTGATGGCTTTTTTAGGGTATGTATTTCTGATCCTAAAATATTGGTTATCGCATTGCCAAAATGATCCATCATAACAATGACACCTTTAACTGTATTCTCACATTTTTCAACGGAGGGTACAGCTAACTGCTTTAACTTTGGGGTCGTTCGACCTAATTTATTAATGTCTCCTCCTGCAGCCAAAAAACCAAGCACAGGGGCCATCACATCACGCGCATGAAAAGTGTTACTGACTGGGTGATGCCAAAATTTTTCATCCTCAAGAATGACACATGACAAAATCTTCTGAGACCTCAGCCATATGCTCAATAAACCATTATCGGGAGCCACAGCGATGTATTTTTCGGTTTGTACAGCAACCATTTTACGGTCACTGCCCACCCCTGGATCAACAACAGCCAAAAATAAACTGCCCTCTGGAAACCAGGGAATCGCTTGCGCTAATACCCAGGCTCCAGCCAGAATATCTTGAGGGGGTATCTGGTGAGAAATGTCGATCAAAGGCACCTGTGGAGCGTGTCTGATTAAAACCCCTTTAACACAAGCCACATACCCGTCTTGAACACCAAAATCGGTTAACAATCCTATTGCCGAAGGTTTCATGAGTACCTACTGGGAATATTTCAGAATAAAATCTGTCACTTTTTTAAGGTAGCCTGTTGGATTATTTTCATAAAGCGCAACATGCGCTGCTGAATCGACCTGCCACCACTGCTTAGGGCCTTTCCACTGCGCATAAAATGCTTTGCCTTCTTCAATAAAAGCACGCGCATCTTGTCCCCCATGCATGGCCAACAAAGGTTTCTCGGACAGTTGAGCACAGTAACGAGGCTGTACCCTCTCAAGATCTTCACGAAGATAAAACTGAAGCCCCCACCAAGTAAAATACGCCATGAACCCTGGCAAGAAATAGGCTTCGGAGACACGCCTTTTCATCAATGGGAATAGGTGATCAAATAAGCAATCTGTAATCACACTTTTGACCTGAGGCAAGTCTAAGGCGCTTTGGCAAATGATCGCTGCCCCCATAGACCAACCCAATAAATGTATAGGCAAGGACGGATACTCAAGCTCAATCCAACGTACCGCGGTTTGCACATCGCCCACTTCTTCCCTCCCAAAAGTGAAAGGACCAGGACGAGAACCATGCCCCCTCAGCTCCACTAAAAAAGCAGCAATGCCTCGTTCACTCAATTCAAAAGCGACATCGGCAACTTGATGTTTATTGGCATAATAGCCATGCACCATCAACACTGCCGCTTTAGGCTGCTTGGGAACAAAAGCGTGGACAACAAAAACAGCGCCATCAGGAGCGGTTAATGCATGCTCTGAGGCGCTGAGAAGTTTTTTAGATTCGGCAATGGGATGCCGAGATGGGTATAGAGACCGCCATACTGATAGCAGACTCCAAAGAACACATATCAAGAAGATCGCTACAACTAGCGTTATTCCCAAGGTATGCTTTTTAAGGGTTATGCTTGCAAACGATTTTGAATGAATGCTTCCAACACCCGCTTATCTTTCTCTGTAATGTCTGAGAAAAATATTGCTGTGTTATAACACTCTTTTTGGCCTTCAGAGATTTCAGGCTCAACACGCACAACAACTCCTGTGCACTCTATGGTTTCTGTAGCCTCTTCAACCGTCACTTCAAAAGCTAAAGCTAACTTGGTCATGGGTTCAATAAATGAACTCAGCACACAATAGGCTCCTGAGGCACTGATGTTAGTTGTTTCCGCTTCAACACTGCCTTCTTCTTGAGCAATTCTCAAGGAAAGCTTCTGTGGAATGCGTGGCTGTCGTCGTCTTTCAGATGGGGACATTTTTATCGGCATAGAGCCTTTTCCTCCATTAAGCGTCTTTTTTTTCTTCAGCAGGAGCGTCACTCGCCTCAGCAGTTGTGTCTGCTGCTTGCTCAACAGGAGCCTCTGGCGCTGCTGTTTCAGCAACTTCAGCCGTTTGCTCTTCAGCCTTGGCCGTAGCGGCTTCAGCTTCTTCTTTAGCCTTAGCTTTAGCTGCAGCTCGCTCTTCGCGTTCTTTAGCTAACTTTGCGGCCATCTCATCTTTGGACTCAGCCCAAGCTCGTTTATTGAAGAAATAATTTCCGTCACGATAGTAATAGGACTTCCTACGTAATCGCTTTTTTGTCGCTGCACACTGTGCTTCTTTCAACATGATCTAGATTTCCTTTTTTCTGCCACATTGTGCCCAATCCTAGCTTGGGTTAGAATAACTCCCGAAGTCGTTCAGGCACATTTACTTAAACCAAAATTCAGTTCGACCATTATAAGCGAGCAATGCCCATGGGTCAATCTAAGCCACAAAGCTCTTTGGATCTTGAGCAAGCAGCCTTCAAGCAACTCCTTGGAGTTCTAGACACCCTACTGGGACCTAAGGGGTGTGATTGGGATAAAAAGCAAACACCCAAGACCTTATTCCCCTATGTCCTTGAAGAGCTTTGGGAAACCTATGAGACCCTCAGTCGGCCTCAAACCCAAAAGGCTACCCAAGAAGAGCTAGGAGATCTCTTATATACAGTACTTTTTTTGATTAAGGTGTATAGCAATAGCCAAAATCAAAGCTTTGAGGCTATCCTTAGCCCTATCACTCAAAAAATGATACGACGCCATCCTCACGTTTTCAGTGACGATCCCCCACCTTTGCCAGAGGAAGCCCTTGCTAAATGGCAGCAAATTAAGGCAGCCGAGGGCAAAACGGAGACAGCAGACTCCAAACAATACCGCAAAACATTGGTAGCGGTCTTTGCCTTCTTGAATCAATCACCCACTAACCGTAAAAAACTAGACAATTTTCTAGATACTTTTAGCCCGTGAGTTAAGGCAAGAAAACGCCGGTCACCTTCCAAAAGAAAACCGCCCCCAAACCGATCATCATCCCCAAAAATAAATCATCAAAACGTGCAAACATCCACCAACAGCCTCCAGATACATATTTCTACTAATGAACAGCTAAAATATCACGTATCTAGAGGGTTTTCAATAAGAAAAGGCCATGGGGTAAAATTACGGAACCCCATGGCCTTGGCTTGGAAAGTCAAAGTAGCGAAACTACTTTGATGGAGAGACTACATGTAAACTCATGACGACTGCCAGGATTACAAGTAGTGGTTTGTAGGCATCGAGCGGATATTGCAGGCCGATTAGGCCACCGAGAACGATACCTGTAAGTAGGTGCGGGTTAAATAGCTTTTTCATTTGGTATGCCTCCTTAGTAGACATCTGTCACCATCGTTCCCCATCCAACTTGGCGGGTCCGGGCGACCTCCTAAGAATAGTATACCATTTTCTAGGTGTGGAAAACTTTAACACAATATGCAAGTGCTTGTAGCACAATGACTTAAGGATTTTTTGGGGGACTTGACAAACTAGGCAATTTCGGTCAATAAACTCACAATTTGCTGACGAATAGGCCGGGGCACATCCATAAATGCAATGCCTAGCTCATATTGATCCGAATCGGGGATCTGCTTAGCCCAAACCTGCTGTCCCTGCACTGTGAGCACGTCCTGGTTGCCGTTAGGCAAGGTGAATTCCACTCTGAAGGTCGTTTTGGGAGGCGTAAAAGTCTGCGAAATACAGCGTATGCCTTCCAGTGAGATGTCTTTGGTCAGGGTATCCATCACCATGGCGCGCGTATGTGGATACAATCGAATGGGTAAATAAGCTTTCTTGCGTACGTTGAGGCGCCTTTCCTGAGCGTCAGTCTTTTGAACCTGCTGGGATGGACTCATGAGATTGCCTCTTTTTTAGCCTCGGGGAGAGACTGAACTCTCCCCTTTAGCTCAACACTTAAACGTTTGCTGGACTCTTTGATGCAATGAACTCAATAAGGTCTACGACCTTATTTGAATAACCCCATTCATTATCATACCAAGAAACCACCTTTACGAAATGATCATTCAAGGCAATTCCTGCACCTGCATCAAAAATAGATGTGCGCGCGTCGCCTAAAAAGTCATTAGAGACCACCTGATCTTCGGTGTATCCCAAAATGCCTTTTAAGGCACCTTGAGAAGCCTCTTTCATGGCAGCCTTGATATCATCATAGCTTGCAGCTTTTTCTAATCGACACGTCAAGTCTACAACAGACACATCCGGTGTCGGCACACGAAATGCCATACCCGTTAACTTACCATTCAACGCAGGGATCACCTTACCTACTGCCTTAGCAGCACCCGTTGATGATGGAATGATGTTTTGACCAGCACCACGACCACCGCGCCAATCCTTCAAAGAAGGAGCATCTACAGTTTTCTGTGTTGCTGTCGTTGCATGCACTGTTGTCATCAATCCTTCTACGATACCAAATTTGTCATTCAACACCTTAGCAATGGGCGCTAGACAGTTGGTCGTACAAGATGCATTAGACACAAAATCCATATCAGGCGTGTAAGAATCATGATTCACACCCATCACAAACATAGGCGTGTCATCCTTAGAAGGCGCTGACATAATGACTTTCTTGGCGCCTGCTGCGATGTGGCCCTTAGCGGCTTCTTTGGTTAAAAAGAATCCCGTAGACTCAACCACATAGTCCGCTTTGATCTCGCTCCACTTCAAATTAGCTGGATCGCGCTCTGCGGTCACACGAATCTTGTTACCATTAACAATCAGATCATTTCCATCCACAGAAACATCACCATCGAAGCGTCCGTGTGTGGAGTCATATTTCAACATATAAGCTAAATATTCAGTGTCAACCAAGTCATTAATACCGACAACTTGGACATTGCTATTTTGGGCGGCTGCTCGGAATACCAAGCGACCAATACGTCCAAAACCGTTAATCCCGATACGAACGGTCATTCTTCCTCCTAGTGACTTTTCAAAATTCAGGTCCGAGTATTATACGACCGGGCCCTCCCAGCGTCAAACATTCCCGAATCCCTATAGACTTAACAAAACTTAATCCTGCTCACTAGATCAGTCACCCAAGACATTTCCAGGCTTTAAGGCATGCCCTGCCAAGAAAGCGGCTGCATCCATAGCCCTTCGATTGGGTGGTTGCACCTGATAAATGAGCAATTGTCCCTTACCTGTCTGCACCAAAATCCCCTGAGCATCAGCGGATAAAACGGTGCCTGGAGAGCTGCTTTGCCCCTCCGCTGAATGGGGTTTAGCTTCAATCAGCTTGAGCATTTGCCCCTGCCATTGCGTAAAAGTACCTGGCCAAGGAGCTAACCCTCGCATACGGTTGTAAATCTGCGTCACACTTTGCGTCCAATCAATCTGCCCAATGTCTTTGGTTAACTTAGGAGCACGCGTGGCTTGTTCATTTGGTTGGGTCAACCATTGAGCCGTCTCAGAGGCAATGGCATCCAAGCCTTTCACCGCTTGGGCAGCCCCGACAAGAGATAAGCGTTCAGTCAACTGCTGTGCATTTTCATCCACACCAATCGCTACAGTTTCTTGCAAGAGGATATCCCCCGCATCCCATTCCACATTCAGTTGATAAAATGTGCTCGCGGTCTCAGTATCGCCATTGATGATTGCCCAATTAATGGGAGCTGCACCTCGGTACTTTGGAAGCAATGAAGGGTGGAGCCCCATAATCCCTTTCGGAAATGCTTGCAAAAAAGCTGCATCAATTTTTCGGCCATAAGCAGCTAAAACACCTATATCAGCACCAAAGCTCATCACATCTTCAGGGGTGGGTTGCTGCGGTTGCACCACGGCAAGAGATAAAGCCAATGCCCTCTCTTTAACCGGCGATGGTTGAAGCTTCATCCCTCGACCCTTGGGTCGATCAGGCTGAGTGACACATCCCACCACTGAATGTTGGCTTTGATGCAAAGCCTCTAACACAGGCACTGCAAATGACGAGGTCCCTAGAAAAACCACTTTCATTTTTTAGCTTTCAATTTGCGCTTAATCGACTGACGTTTGTACCAAGGCAAGTGATCAATAAAGAGCGTACCTTGCAAATGATCGTATTCGTGTTGCAACACAATGGCATAAAAACCATCGGCTTCAACGCCAAAAGGTTTCCCCTTGGCATCCAAGCCCTTTAAACGCACACGCGAATAGCGCCTGACTTTTCCCCAAACTTCCGGAATACTCAAACACCCCTCTGTAATGGATTGCTTTCCCGGTAGATATTCAATAGTCGGATTCAAAACTACCAACTCCTTACCTTTTTTCTCAGAAGGATT
>JAJDCC010000062.1 GCA_029261015.1 Candidatus Omnitrophota bacterium
CACCACTGAATCGCTTTAACATCACAATGTGAGCAATTGCATTCCAAAATGGAATCCAGTGTCCCCTCGACTTCAAAACGAACCTGATTGCAATGACAACTGCCTTGGTAGTTCATGTTAACCTCGCAACTGAGCGCCGAACTTATCTTGCAGATGAGAAACGATTTTTTGGTGATGGGTTTCGGCTTCTTCGGCCGTTAGGGTGCGATCGGCAGCGCGATACGCCAAATTAAAGGTAATGCTGTATTTACCTTGAGGGAGTTTCTTGCCGGCATAACGATCCATCAGATTCACGCTCACCGTTTCGGCATCCACAACACTGTTGATCGCATCAAGCAAATCCGCATAAGTTGTGCTGTTGTCGATCAAAATGGAAAGATCTCTTTTGACAGGAGGATACACCGCAGGTGCTGTGATTTTTTGCTCACAAGAATTTACCGCACACAAGCTCGGTACATCAAGCTCAGCAAACCATACAGGGGTTTCAATGTCACCGCTAGCGAGTACTTGCGGATCGACTTGGGCCAAGACTCCCACAGTTCTACCAGCAATTTTAACCGCGACCGATTCGCCTTGCAGCGCCCATGAGAGCGGCCTAGGTTCTAATTCAAGAGGTTGTTTGACTAGTCGCTGCACCAAATTTTCAATTAAGCCTTTAAGCACAATGAACGACGCTTCTGAATGGCCCAACCAATCGCGTTGCCATGTTCCTGCAATCGCTAAGCCTAAAGTTTGACGCTCTGCGGGTTTGGATTCTTTGTTAAAGACACTGCCCACTTCAAATAAGCGTAAGCCTTCGGCACCATGCGCTAAGTTACGGCGCACCGCTGAAAGTAACCCAATCAATAAATTAGGCCGTAAATAAGCTTGGTCTTGGCTTAAGGGATTTGCTAATGGGATTGCCATGCCTTTGCTTAAACCTATACGCGTGAGTGACTCCTCAGGCAACAGCGCCCAGTTCATCGTCTCATTCAAACCGAGACTGGCTACTTTGCATTTAAGCGACGTCAGTTGCGCATGCATGGGGCTAGGTTCTCCGCCCTTTTCCAAAGTTTGACTCAAAACATCGCAAGCAATAGGTTCGGTAGCTAAAGCTACCTCAGGAATGGTGGATGGAATATTTTCATACCCGATAATGCGCGCGACTTCTTCATAACAATCGACAGCCTGCACAATGTCAGGACGATATGAAGGAGGCGTCACCGTTAAGATGTCTTTTGTTTTGGCGATGGCTTCACAACCAACAGCCTTCAAGGCTTGCTGGACTTCTCGTGTCTTTAAATCTGTTCCTAGCCAACCATTTAATGCAGCAGTCGAAACAGAAAGGCTTTTTCGTTGCGCGATTTTTTTGCCTGCTTCTTTAACGGCAACCAAATTCCCGCCTGCAAGCTCTTCGATCAGCTGCGCGGCACGCTGCGCGGCAATCCAAACACCGCGCGCATCAAGACCACGCTCAAATCGATAAGAGGACTCACTCGCTAAACCTAAAGCGCGCGATGTGCGCCGCACTTGAATGCGCTCAAAACACGCGGCTTCTAGCAGTAGGGTTGTTGTGCTCTCTGTTGTTTCGCAACCAATGCCGCCCATCACTCCTGCAATAGCTAAAGTTTTCTCTGTATCGGCAATCACCAAACGATCGGCATCTAATGTGTAAGAGAGCTCATCTAATGCCAATATTTTTTCATTCTTATTGGCGTTACGCACATGAATGGTTTGATCTGCAATTTTAGCGTAATCAAAAGCATGCAAGGGTTGACCATATTCATAAAGTACGTAGTTAGTAATGTCGACAATATTATTGATGGCTCGCGTACCGCAGGCATTGATGCGTTTTTGCATCCACTCAGGCGATGGTTTGATTTCAATATTTTCAAACAACTGTCCGATATAGCGAGGGCACAAATCTTTATCCTCGAGTTTAATTTTAATGGCGGTGTCTTTTTTGGAGGCAGCGCGTACTAAAGATTCTAGAGGTGGCTTATCTTTGGGGATTTGAGCATTTTTCTTGGGCTGCATCGGCTGCCCGGTGAAGGCCGCAATCTCGCGCGCCATACCGACAATAGACAAACAATCCGCGCGGTTCGGCGTCACTTCAACATCAAACACAATGCCCGCAGGGGTGTCTTCAATCGACTCCACTTCAAAACCCGCCGCAGTCATACGCTCAGCCAGTTTCTCTGTCGAAATCTTTATCGGAACATATTCTTTTAACCACTCAAGTGGATACTTCATTAAAACTGCTCCAAAAATCTAACATCACTTTCAAAGAAAGACCGAATGTCTTGAATACCATGCCGCAACATCGTAATGCGCTCAACTCCCATACCAAAGGCAAAACCTTGGTACTCTTTAGGGTCATAGCCCGCAGCCTGAAGCACATTCGGATGCACCATGCCACAACCCATAATCTCAAGCCATTCTTTTTGAGCAAAAGAAGATTTTCCTTTTAGGTGCGATGCAATATCAATTTCGGCTGAAGGTTCTGTAAACGGAAAATAATGTGGACGAAAACGGGTCTTCGTTTCAGGTCCGAATAACTGCCGCAAAAAATAATCCAGTATTCCTTTTAGATCACTGAAACGCGTTTTCTTATCGACCATCAACCCTTCAACCTGATGAAACATAAAGCTGTGCCCAGGGTCTAAAGCATCACGACGATACACACGCCCTGGAACCACAATACGTAAAGGAGGTTCATGTTTTTCTAAAACTCGCACCTGCACTGGCGATGTGTGACTGCGCAAAATCATGCGCCCTTGTTTAGGGTTGGGTGAGGCATAATCCACAAAGAAAGTGTCAAAGGATTCGCGCGATGGATGATCTTTGGGAATATTGAGCCCATCAAAGTTGTAGTACTCAAATTCCATCTCAGGCCCATCGGCCACTTCAAAGCCCATGGACGTGAATAGTGAGAGAATTGTTCCCAAAGTTTGGGTAATAGGATGCAATGTGCCACTGTGAAAAGATTGGCCCGGCAAAGTGACATCTAAATGTGATTTTGTGGGAGTTTGTGCCAATCCACTTTTTTGCTCTGCTAAGGATTGCTCAACCGCTTTTTTGAACTGATTTGCCCGTTGACCGAAAGGTCCACGACTCTCTGGAGGTAAAGTCGGAATGAGCTTCATCATTTCAATGATACGGCTCTTGCGTCCAAGCCAACGCACACGTTCTTGCTCTAATTGATCAGCAGACTGTGCATGACTGATGGCCGATAGGGCTTCTGTTTGTAGTTGATCCAATTCAGCTAACGGATCCATGGATTCTCTTTGTGTGGCGACAATGGTTGCCGCAAAACAAAAACGCCCACATCGCTAAACAATTAACGATGCAGGCTTTCTGTATGCTGTGGAGATTTAGTTCGCACTCACTTGTGCCAGTACTGCATCAAAAGCCTGCGGATCATTGACCGCAAGTTCTGAGAGTTGCTGACGATTTATTTGCACATCGCCTTTCCTGAGCGCATTAATCAATGTGCTGTATTTTAGACCCCGTGAACGTGATGCAGCATTTAAACGAACGATCCACAAAGCACGATAGTTGCGCTTTATGAGTTTACGATCAATCGTTCGGTAACGCTTTGCGCGCATCAATGTTTCTTTGGCCTTACGCAACTGCGTACGGCGAGCCGAGGTAAAACCCTTGGCTTGGTCTAGCGTCTTCTTTCGTCTACGGTGTGACGCAACCGCCCCGATAACTCGTGGCATTCTATTCTCCTATTCCTTATGCACTATAGGGCATCAGCAACTTAATGCTTGCCCAGTCAGCCTTGGCTAGATTAACCGGCCCACGCAACTGCCGAATCTTCTTAGCGCGTTTCGGTCCTAGCAAGTGCCTTTTTCCAGAGCGACGCACTAAAACCTTACCACTAGCGGTAATTTTAAAGCGGCCTTTAATGCTCTTACACGTTTTTAGTTTCGGCATTCTGCTTTTCCTCTTCCTTTTTACGACGAGCCTCGTCCCGCTCGATCTTTTTAATCCCTTCCCGATCTGGGTTGAGAATCATCGTCATCATGCGACCTTCCAAAGAAGGCTTACGATCGACCTTACAAATCCCTTTAAGGTCAACTATGACACGTTCTAAAACTTTACGACCTACTTCTGTGTGGGCCATTTCGCGTCCGCGATAGGTCATCGTGACCTTGGTTTGATCGCCACGCATTAAGAATCGTTTGAGTCGATTCATTTTGACTGTATAGTCATGCTCTTCGATATGCGGCTTAAATTTTACTTCTTTCAATCTCGTGACATGTTGCTTGCGGCGCGTTTGACGTTCTTTGCGCTGCTCGTCATAGCGATGTTTGTTGTAGTCCATGATACGGCAAACAGGTGGTTTGGATAACGGTGCTACTTCTACCAAATCTAGAGTCACTGCCTTTGCTTTCGCTATCGCATCTGCAACCGGCACAATACCTGCCTGATTACCTTGGGCATCAATTAAACGTACTTCTGCCACACGGATTTTTTCATTCACTCGCAATTCTTTCACGTATATCTCCTTCGTTACTGCTGCAAATCGAGAACACGATCCGTGTTCTCTTGAGCGACCTTGGTCACAAATTCTGTAAGGGCAATGCTGCCCAGGTCGCCATCTCTTCGATGTCTCACTGACACCGTTTTAGCCTCGGCTTCTTTTTCGCCGACAATAATCATGTATGGAACTTTTTGTAACTGTGCATCACGAATCTTGGCTTGCATGCGATCGCTACGCACATCTAATTCAACACGAACACCCTGCTGATTAAGCTGTTCGGTAACTTCTTGCGCGTAATCCATGGCCTTATCACCAATAGGAATCACCACCGTTTGCACGGGAGCCAACCATACAGGCAACGCCCCTGCATAATGCTCAAGCAATACACCAAAGAATCGCTCAACACTACCAAGCAACGCGCGGTGCACCATAATCGGCCGATGCAAATTGCCATCTTCACCTTGGTACTTCAAATCAAAACGCTCAGGCAAGGCAAAATCACATTGAATCGTACCGCATTGCCAACTACGCCCAATCGCGTCTCTAATTTTTAGATCAATTTTGGGACCATAAAAAGCACCGTCCCCTTCGTGAATCTGGAAATTCAAATTACGGTCTTCTAAAGCTTGCCGCAAAGAAGACTCGGCTTTCTCCCAAATCTCATCACTACCAATCGAATCGTCTGGTCGTGTGGAAAGCTCTATTTCAAAATCTGAAAATCCATAAACTTTTAGAATATCAAAAGCAAAATCGACTGCCTTGCCCACCTCTTCAACCAGTTGGTCTTCACGTAAAAATAGGTGACCGTCATCTTGTGTAAATCCTCGCACCCGTAAAAGCCCATGCAACACACCAGACTTTTCGTTGCGGTAAACAGTACCTAACTCAAACAGACGCATCGGTAATTCACGATAGCTGCGCAGTCGAGATTTATAAATCAATATATGTCCCGGACAATTCATGGGCTTTAGCCCATAGGCCTGATCATCATCCTCAAAGAGAAACATGTTCTCTTTGTAATGCTCTAAGTGACCCGACATCTCCCACAGATCTGTTTTGAACAAGTGGGGTGTCTGTACAAACTGATAGCCATTCTCAAGGTGTCGGCGTTTAATGTCGTCTTCAATCAAAGAACGGATGAAAGCCCCTTTAGGGTGAAAGAACACCACGCCCGGACCTGCGACATCTTCAAAACTGAACAAGCCTAGTTCCTTGCCAATTTTACGATGGTCACGACGCTTCGCTTCTTCTAATCGATGCAAATGATCGTGCAATTCTTGTTTGGACGGAAAAGCGGTCCCATAGATACGTTGTAGCTGGGCATTTTTTTCATCACCACGCCAATAGGCGCCAGCAACGCTTAAGAGTTTAATGGCAGGAGCTTTGCGGGTGGATTCCACATGCGGACCTTCACACAAATCGACAAAATCTCCATCTGTAAATATTGAGACTTCATCATCTTCAATTCCATCAATGATCTCGAGCTTAAATTGCTCGCCACGCTTTTCAAAGAACTCTCGGGCCTCAGCTTTAGGCATGAAGCTTTGTTCAAATTTATGATTCTCTTTGACGATTTTTTTGATCTCTTTTTCAATGCTCGGGAGATCTTCGTCCGTCAATTTTTGATCTAAATCGATATCGTAATAAAAACCATCCTCTATAGGAGGGCCGATACCCAATCGCACTTGGGGATACAAACGACGAATCGCTTGCGCCGTTATATGCGCAGCACTATGCCTAAGCGCATACAAAGGATCTTTTTCTTTTAACTCGTCTTTTTTACCTGCGTATCCCATCCCTACTCATATCAATTCAAGTTCATGGTGGGCGATACAAGATTCGAACTTGTGACCTCTACGATGTCAACGTAGCGCTCTAACCAACTGAGCTAACCGCCCTTATATGAAACTTGCCACTTCAGTGGCTTAGTTGAATTATCCACTTAGTGGATTCAGCAATCTATGCCGGGAGTGGGAATCGAACCCACACACCCGAAGATACAAGATTTTAAGTCTTGCGCGTCTACCAATTCCGCCATCCCGGCAAAAATTAAAAGTGTTTGGAGGCGACGACCGGATTCGAACCGGTGAATAATGGTTTTGCAAACCACCGCCTTGGACCGCTTGGCTACGTCGCCTAAAAATTCAGCTCAACTAGAGAGAATAAAAGACCCTCTCGCCTCTTCATAAGGCGTAAGGGCGCTCATTTATCTAGCGTTGGAGCATTTTGCACGGTACCAAAGTGCCTCTATTTTGTCAAGCAACAGCCGTGCTACATCTGGCTTTGAGATGAGCCCTAGAGCCTCTGAGGCCCCATCCTTGGCCAAAAGCCACGCATTAACCGTTTGACGACCAAATGGCGCTTGAGCCATCCCTGCTTCCTGTGCCAGCACTAGGTCTAGCTGTTTGCGCTCTAATTTGCCTTGAGCGCGCTCTGGGACAGATTCTGTCTCTAAAGCAAACCCCACCACGATTTGCCCCTCATGACGAGGCATTTGTGCAATGAGGTCAGGAATCCCTTCTAACTCTAAAGTCCACTTATGGGTACGTGATTGCTTACTTTTCAATACCTGTGCTGGGCGATAATCCGCAACAGCCGCCGCCATAATAACCACATCAGCATCCGCGCTTTGCTCATTCAATGCCGATTGCATGTCACTCGCCTGCTCTACTGAAACACAAACAGCATCGCGTGGAAGGGGTTCTTGTTGCGCTCCAGCAATCACCGTAACTTGGTGACCTCGCCTTAACGCTTCTTCGGCTAGCAGCCGACCCATGTAGCCTGTCGAATGATTCGAGATGAACCGAACAGGATCAATAGCCTCACGCGTTGCACCTGATGTGATTAATACTTTCAAAGGCTTCGCCATCGGGACAGTCAATTACGATGCCGCTTTAACAGACAGAACATTGTTCACAGCCGCTACAATCTCTGAGGCTTCTGCAATGTGTCCTATGCCATCATAACCACAAGCTAATGAACCCGATATGGGCCCTACAAAATGCGTCCCTTGGGTCTTAAGTAACTCCACATTGCGTTGGACCGCTGGATTGTTCCACATATGCACATTCATTGCTGGTGCCATTAATACAGGCGCTTCTGTTGCAAGCAATGTGCAAGAGAGTAAATCATCAGCCAATCCTTGCGCATATTTCCCAAGAATATTGGCTGTTGCAGGAGCTACTAAAACTAGGTCCGCTTTCCCTGCTAATTTTGTATGCACAATTTCTGCAGAGTTGTCATCGAACAGTTCGGTATACACCTTATGTGCTGTTAAGGCCTGCAATGTGGCTTTGCCTATAAACTTTTCCGCACACGCACTCATGATGCAAGTCACACTATAACCTTGACGCTTCAGTTCTTGAATCACATCACAAACTTTATACGCCCCCACCGAACCCGTCAGACCCAAGACAATCTCCGGAACTTGAGACATGCTACTCTTCGCTTTTCTTAGATTTCTTAGCAGGCTTTTCGGCTTCTTTATAATGAATCTTACCGGCTTCAATTTCTTCAAGCACCACCGACGTTACCTTGCGCGTATCGGTTTCGATTAAACGCTTAGACCCTTCGGCCAGCTCTTTACCGCGCTTTGAACCAATGAGTACCAACTTATAGACACTCTCACACTGCTTACGCAAACTATCTAAATCTACCTTAGCCATATTTTCCTCTTTTTTACTAGACGTTCACTGCGCCCATATGCGCTTGTACACGGCGTGTTAACTCATCTACCGCTCGATCTAAATCATCATTGACGATCTGTTCGTCATACCACACTGCGCAGGCCATTTCTTTTTTTGCTGCTGCCAACCTGCGGTTGAGTGAATCTTGTGTTTCGGTATTTCTGCTCAGCAGCCGTTCTCTTAAATCTTCAATCGATGGAGGCATGAGAAAAATCAAAGTACTGCGCTCCCCTAGAAACTGGCGAATGCGTTCTGCTCCTTGCACATCAATGGACAACACCAAACATTTACCTGCATCCAATGCGTCTAAAATAGCTTTTTTGGGCGTGCCATAAAAAGCCCCATGAACCTCAGCCCACTCTAACAATTCATTCTTCTGGCGCAACACATCAAAATCTTTGGCTGACACAAAGGTGTAATCTTCACCTTCTTTTTCATTCACCCGGGGTTGACGTGTTGTCACAGAAACAGATCGCTTCAGTTCAGGAATTCGCTTAAGCAACTGCTCTACAATGGTTGTTTTCCCCCCACCGGATGGGCTTGATACCACAAAAACTCTGCCAGCTTTATTACTCATAAAATCAATCGCTCTTTTTTAATTCTTGTAGTCGCTGCCCCAACGTTTCGGGCTGTAAGCTGGACAACACCACATGGTCAGATTGAGTCATGATCACCGACCGTGTTTTGCGTCCATTTGTTGCATCAATCAATTTATGCTGTCGACTGGCTACTTCTCTTAGCCGTTTAATCGGTGCAGAATCTGCGGCCACAATCGCAACCACATGATCAATAGCAACCGCATTATCAAATCCAATATTCAAAAAAGTTCCGCTACTCATACCTACTCTAGGTTTTGAGCCTGTTCACGAATTTTTTCTATACACCCTTTAATGGCAACCACTTCACGCGCGGCTAAGGCATCATTCACTTTAGCACCCAGTGTGTTAGTTTCGCGCGTCAGTTCCTGGGCAATAAAATCCAACTGTTTACCCACTAACTTGGTTCCGGCTAGTGTTTGTTGAATGTGTTCAATATGGCTTTCAATGCGCACTAATTCTTCATTAACATCCACATCTTTAATCAATGATAGGACTTCCTCTAATTGCGCCGAAGTCACTTTGGCTTTTGTTCCAATCATTGTTTTGATGCGTTTTTGCAAATACTGTTTTTGTTCACGAAAAGCTGTTGGCAGGCGGCGCTTCACAGCTCGCGCTGATTTATCAATCGACTTCACTTGGTTCTTAAGGTCTGTCACTAAACGAGCACCTTCCTTTAACCGATTCCCCACATGCTCTTTTAATGCAAGCTTAGTCACATCTTCTATAGGTTTAGCTAAGGACTCTGGTGGAATTTTATCCTCAGACACTTGTAGCGCATTCGGCACAGTCAATAAATGCTCTAATGTCAGCGGGCCCTTTAAACCAAACCGCCCCTTCAGCTCTTGTAACGCTCTGTGGTAGCTCGTCAATAACTTGTCATCAAAACACACAACGCGCTTATTTGCTTTATCTGTTTGAATGATCACCGTCATTTCAACACGCCCACGTCGTAACGATTCGCGCAATGTTTGCGTGAGTTTTGCTTGCACAAAACTTAAACCTGGCGGCATGCGGTAATCAATTTCAAGATACCGATGATTGATGCTTTTAATTTCTACTGTTACCGTAAACCCCTTAAAGTGTTTACTGGAACGGCCAAAAGCCGTCATGCTGTAAATTGATTTGGACGTTGTTCTCTTTTTTGCTCGAGTTGTTTTTTTTACTGGGGTCATTGAAGTGGCTCAAGAATCTCTTCGGCTTTAAACCAGAGTTGAAGCTCGCGCTCTACATCTTCGCTACACGATGAGGCATGCAGAACGTTTTCCATTAAACCGCTCAACTTCGTGCGCCCCAACGAACCTCGCAAAGATTGAGGCTCTGCTTTTTCTGGATCCGTAGCACCCGCTATTTCGCGTACGCGACTGATAGCGTTTTCACCCCAAAGAACTAAAGCCAATACATAATTTGTGTTGTGCAATTTACCGGTTAGGTGGTCTATCAACTCACCAAAAAAGGGTTTGCCTATAATGTGCTCATAGTGCTCTTCAACAAGCTCGCGCG
>JAJDCC010000063.1 GCA_029261015.1 Candidatus Omnitrophota bacterium
CCTCATCCCCCAAAAACGAACCCAATTTAGGAAATGCTTCCGCAAAGTAACCACCCACAGCTTCTTGCAAAGAGGCATCAATCTCAGGCAGCATTTGAGACGTTACTGCAGATTGAGGGGCCAAATTCTGAGCTTCAAAATAGGCAGCCGCTGAAGGTGCAGCGCTGAGCCACACCTCCAAAGCTGCAACAAATGCTATCAATAACGGATTCTTGAGTTGCCTAGTCCACATCATTTTTCCTTTGAGTCTTCGAGTAAATAGAACACGAATAGAGCTTCCATTAAAGCCTCCTATCTCGCTTTACACTCCATGCATACAAGCCTTTTGTTTCTATACCTGTCCCATCATTAGATTTATTTGCTCGCTGGTACTTTTCATTAAGTACTTGCTCATAGCGCAGCCTACCGTTTTCTTCTTCTTTAAGATTAGGCGTGATAACCACAACGTTATAGCCTATCTCATTAAATAATTGAGTCAGGTTAGCGGTATGAAATCCTCCAATAATTAAAGAAGCTGCTGATGCATTATCAATTTGCATTTTATTGACAGCGTTCTTTAACATCTCCGCATCTCGCTCCATCGCTGTGTGATAAAACTCTACAGCACTTCGAATACCTTCATCCAGAGCTGAGAAATTCCATTTAACACTGAATACTTCACCACTCACTTCTTCCAAAGTATCGACAACAGAAATCCAGCGTGCAGTTTCGAAATAGTCTTCATGCTCAAGATAGTATTTGTAGTCTCCAGAATTCCAGGCCAATTCAAATAACCGGTTTATCTTTTCTACTGCTTCGGATAAATCTGAAACCATTCGTTGAATAGGGTCTTTAATCAAGTTTTCTTTAACTAATTCTGAATACGCATTAATTTCTTTCACTGCAGACTCGACATCAACACGCTGATTCAGTTGAAGAATTTCATAATACTTCGTTAAATGCCATTCATCCGGCCAAACAAAGCTCACTTGCTCACTTAAACGACTTAACTCATCATAGAAATGTTTTTTAGCTAAGCTTCCTTCGCGCACCTTTTGACTAACCTGTCTAAGTACACTTAAATCATTTTCTTTAAGATGGGGTTTTAGATGCGTCCCTAAAAGAATTTGCTGCTCTTCTGCAACACGCTGCATGTTCAGCAGCTGTCCTAATACCTCGGATTTCTTTATAGCCCACAAGGAAGGAAACAGTGATTCTTCTAGCATGTTAGGGACAATTGCCTCCAATGAGTCTAGAAAATCCACACTAGAAATTTTGGCCTTTCTAAACTCAGCCTCGAGATCTCTGTGCGTTTTAAGTCCTTCGCTGTAAAAAGTATTTTGCAGCTTTTCTGCCATTAAGTTCACTGAATCCACGTCATTGGCAACATCAGACCTTAGGCGCTTAGCTTCTTCATATGCTAAGTAATTACGATCATAAAGGTCTTTGTTTTCAATACCCCATAAAGAAATGTCATAGGGTGCGAGCAAATCAAAATATTCTGCGCCTGATATCATCCCGGACTCCAAATACTGCTCTGCCACCTGAGTCCGGATCGTTTTTGACCCCCTTTTTTTGAGGGCTCTTAAGCTGGATTCACCAAAACCACCTTCCAGCAACACTAAATCTGTATGATGCTCTTCTGCCAAATAGCCCAAAATAGCAGCTATGTTTCTTTGAGCCTCTGTATTCACATGCGCATCTTGAATGAGATAAAGCGTTTTACTGGAGTTTGGGTTGAGCTCCACAGAGTGCCCAACAACCCTTCCTGCATATGCGGGAATTTCTACAAACTCAGACCTGGCATCAACAGACACATTTAAACAAATAAAGACCCCAATAAAACTGATTAACTCCTTCATATCCCCCCCTCAGTCGGGAACAAAAAAGGACGCTGCGCACATACGCAAACGTCCTTGTGAATTTCTTTGCAAACCACACAATGCAAAAAAGGCGTCAGTCCATTCTAGGACTAACACCTTCGTTTCTTATCTTGGCCCTTCTTTAGGCCACATAACAAGAATGCCTTACCTTGACCGACCTGTCAACTCAAACCAGTAAATTTAACAGAGTTGAAACATACCTAGCGCTCTTCCAAGCGCTTTTCAACTTTTTCCAACCTTTTAAGACTCCCGGCCAAAGCTTTAAGCGCTTCGGGTAATCGCGACAGTGCTGCAAGTTGCTTGATGACTTTAACTCCATCACGTGCAGGAGTTCCCCATACCTCTGACCCAGCAGTAATCGTTTTTGTCGCTATGCTACCGGCACCCAGTTTTGCCGCCTGACCGATATGCACATGATCGATAGCTCCAGCCTTGCCGCCCAACATAGCATAATTATCCACACGCACACTTCCCGCCAACCCAACTTGCCCACACAAGATCACGTGTTGGCCAATTTGGTTGTTATGCGCCACTTGAACCATGTTGTCAATTTTAGTGCCTTGCCCAATCACCGTGGAACCGATAGTTGCACGATCAATGCAGGAATTTGCGCCAATCTCAACATCATCTTCGATTACCACATTGCCTACCTGAGGCACTTTCAAATGCTTTCCGGCATCAAAAACATACCCAAAACCATCCGCACCAATCCTCACACCAGCACGAACATACACTCGTGAGCCTAAAACCGAACGGCGGTAAAGAGTTGCGTTTGCGTCAATCACCGAATCCTCACCTATGGACACATCATCACCAATTGTGACATTGGCTCCAATAAGTGTATTTTTCCCCACTTTAACGCGATCACCTAAAACAGCATGAGGCCCAACCGACACCCCATCCGCCAATTGAACATCGTTACCCAAAATCGCTGAAGGATGAATACCTAAAGGAGGTTTTGTTTCAGGATAGAATAAATCGAGGACGATGGTGAAAGCAACCCGTGGATTCTTCACACGAATACCATCACGACCTTTTAAATCAGAAATTTGTTGGGACACGATTAGCGCTCCAGCTTGACTGCGAAGCGCCGAATCGATATTGGCTGTATCTTCAGCGAACACTAATTCATCGGGTTGTGCAACTTTTGAATCACCCAACCCGCGAATTATGATAGAACCATCGCCTATCAGTTCACCCTCAAGCAGTTGACACAATTCGGCCAGTGAGCGTTCCATCTTACAAACTCCTGTTTGAACCATTCTGCATCATTGCTGCTCAAGTTTAAAACAAGCTTATTGCTTTGTAACGTTGGTGGCTTGCAAACCCTTTGGGCCATCCGTGACTTCGTACTCTACTGCATCACCTTCTTGCATACTCTTGAAGCCACTTCCCTGGATTGCGGAAAAGTGAACA
The DNA here is from genome assembly GCA_029261015.1 of Candidatus Omnitrophota bacterium. GTDB lineage: Bacteria > Omnitrophota > Gorgyraeia > Aquiviventales > Aquiviventaceae > JAJDCC01. The sequence continues at coordinate 3,279 of JAJDCC010000063.1, forward strand.
AAAACATCCTTTGATCCATCTTCTGGAGCAATAAAACCAAAACCCTTTTGATCACTAAACCATTTAACTGTACCACGTGCCATTCAAATACTCCTCTTACCTGTTTAACCAGTATACGATCCTACCCTGTGTAAGATCGTAAGGTGAAAGTCGAACACCTACGGTGTCCCCCTCCACAATTTTATGTGATCGCCGGCGAATTTTTCCTGCAACATACGCAAGCACCTTATGACCACCGCTTAACTCAACACGAAATCGTGAGTTACGCATCCTTTCTACAACTGTCCCCTCGACGCCAATGGCCTCTTCTTTAGCAATCGTAATCTCCTTCCAAAAAGAACAAAAAAACCGTGAAGCCTCTTAAGCTCCACGGTTTTACAAACATGACAGCTGAAAGCAGCAGACACAGTATACTACACACCTACTTGTGTCGCTAATTGAAATACATTTTTTTGTTACGACTTACTTATTGAGCAGACGCAACACTAACAATCTTAATATCAAAGTTCAACGTTTTTCCTGCTAAGGGATGATTCAAATCTAAAGTGACTGTTTCATCTGCGACAGCTTGAACCACGGCACGAAAAGGTCGACCTTCACGATCTTGTCCCTGCAAAGCTTGCCCGACTTCAGGCTTTAAATCTGGCGGCAATTGACCTTTAGGAACTTCAATAATCGCTTCTTTCTGCACCGGACCATAACCCCCTTCAGGATCAACCGTGACTTGCTTCTCGTCGCCTTGAGTCAAACCGGTTAAGGCTTCTTCAAGACCTGGAACAATTTGATTTTGTCCGTGCACATACTTTAGCGGTCCTCGGCCTTCACTCGAATCGACTTTCTCACCGTCCACGGTAAGTGTGTAATCCATTTCAACCGTAGTTCCGTTTTCAATCGTTGCCATAGAGGCTCCTTCCTCGGCTTGGACGGGCATGACATAAAGCGCAAACAGCGTCATAATACTCGCCAAACTCAATAAAATTTTGTGTGTCTTCATCATCATCCCTTCTTTAACGGGGGGAACATGTTAGCCAATAAAAAAAACCGTCAGGTATCGAAGCAGCCCAACGGTTCATATCACGGACAAGCTTAGTGATCACACAGCCTACCACAGGCCTTCTACTAAAGCCAGGAGTAACTCCTTCCCCATACAGGCTTAACCCTTTGAATTATAGGATGTTAAAAACCCTTATGGCATACTATGAAGGAGCTTATGCTGCGATTCCTCATCAACGAAGGGTATTTGACTATTCTCAATCTCAAATCCCTCAAAATGAAGCCAAATACCTTAAGGAGCTTTTTGAAATCACTGATCTTGCAGTCGTTGAACACATCGAAACCTTAGTCTGGCTACAAACTGGAGGAAAACGCTGTAGCAGTCGTGATGACTATAGCCCACTGGTGCGTCGGCTAAACACAATGCGCCCACCCCATAAACTAAGAAACACCCATACACTTGTCTTACAAGACATCAATATGTAGGACGCTTTATTCGATTATTTGTGTGCTCTTGATTTTATTTGATTTCGTAATCTTTTCGTAACATTCTCCCGCTAGAATTTTTTTGGGTGGTGGG
>JAJDCC010000064.1 GCA_029261015.1 Candidatus Omnitrophota bacterium
GCACCATCTAGCGCGCATTTATCGTAAGCAGGGGCGTTATGTTGAGACTGAGGCTATGTTTCAAAAGGTGCTTGCCTGGCGAGATAGGGCTTTAGGGGCAAACCATCCGGATATTTCTAAATCTCTCAATGATTTAGCTGCTTTGTATTTTATTCAAGATCGCTATGATGAAGCTTTGCCTTTATGTGAACGTGCTTTATATATTGATGTCACTAATTTTGGCTACGAACATCCAGATGTTTTAGTGGATTTGAATAATTTGGCAGTCTTGTATCAAGTAAATGGGCGTTATGCAGACGCGGCGGCTTTGTACACACGGGTTATAGAGCTAGAGAAAAAAGGCTATGGGGATGGTTCTTCTAGTGTGGCTGAGTCTCTAAATAATTTGGCGAATTTGTACCACGAGCTGGGGCATTTTAGAAAGGCAGAACCGTTATACCGTGAGGCTGTCGATGAATGGATTAAAGCAATAGGTGTGCATCATCCACAGGTGGCTACAGTAATGGATGAATACGCAGCATTACTGCGTCAAACTGGTTTGATTGACCAAGCAGAAGAAATGGAAGGGCGCGCCAACCAAATACGAGCTTTATTGCAGAGTAAGCGGGCAGGTACTTAATTCCTTCAGTAGATTTAAATAAACTCACCGACAGTCAGTTACTTCACTTAAGATTATGCGAATTACCGCTCAAAATTAAAGGTACTTGGCTCGAAGGTTGTATTGCGCAATTACATGCAGAGTTAGCCGCTAAAGACCTCCTTTTCAAACCCAAGTGTTATCTCACCGATGAGTGGCTTACGCCTGAAAATCAACCCATTATTGGTATCCCTTTTTACTTAGCGCATCCAGCTTTAGTGCGTCTTGAACTTAAGATTATGCTGGAGGCTGAAGGCGGGACTAAAGAGGATTGTATGAAATTACTGAGGCATGAAGCCGGCCATGCTCTGTGCTATGCCTACCATTTAAATCGCAAGCGCAGTTGGCAAAATATTTTCGGAAAACCGAATCAAGAGTATGGAGATACTTATAAATTTCGTCCCTACAGTAAAAGTTATGTGAGGCATTTAGACAATTATTATGCGCAGTTCCATCCAGATGAAGACTATGCAGAGACTTTTGCTGTGTGGTTGACGCCAAATCTGGACTGGAAAAAGAGTTACAAAGGGTGGCAGGCATTAGATAAGCTGCTGTATGTGGATCAATTGATGCAATCCATTCAGGGCAAGAAACCTCTAGTTTCGACAGGGAAACCCTTTTGGAAAGCTTCGTCATCACGACTGAAATTAGAGAGTTTCTACCGCAAGAAACGCAATCTTCAGGCGGAACAGTTTCCAGATTTCCATGACCCTAATTTAAGGCGCATCTTTGTCAATAAAGAGGAAGCTGCCAAAGGAGCACAAACGGCAGGTAAAATGATTCAGAAACATCGTCGCATGTTGCTGAATACGGTGGCGCAATGGACAGGAGAAAAACGCTATACCACAGACGCGCTTATCAGAAAAATTCATGCAAGGTGCCAAGACCTTAAGCTGTATTGTCTGGGTGATGAAGACAAAACACTCTCCCAATTGACCTCGTATCTCACCACACTCCTCATGAATTATCGATATACCGGATGGTATCGAGGGGACAAGCGCAAATGAGGAAAAAACTTAAAGTACTACTGCTATTCAATACGCCCTATGCAACACCACGTGGGTATGCTTTTAAAGATGAATTTGCTGATCCAGATAATATGTATACCGAAGCTAATGTTCAGAAAGCCTTAAAACAAAACGGCTATCAGGTCAGTTTATTGGGGTTGCATCAAGACATTCGCCCTTTATTTGAAGAGATAGAGTTTTTTAAGCCGGATGTGATTTTTAATTTAATGGAATTATTTGATGGCAATACGCACATGGATCACAATATGGCGGGATTGCTTGAAATGATTGGCATTCCATTTACCGGTGCATCTTCAGGGAGCCTTTTTTTGTGTAATGATAAAGCTTTAGCCAAAAAATTGCTGCGGTTTCATCAGTTAAAGGTGCCTGAGTTTTACACTTTTCAGCAAGGGGACCCAATAAGCTTGCCCAGAGCGTTAAAGTTGCCGTGTATCGTGAAGCCATTAAATGAAGAAGCATCCCGTGGGATTTCGCAAGCCTCGGTCGTGGATACGGAAAAAGCTTTCATAGATCGCGTGAAATTCATTCATCAAAAAATGCATACGGCTGCCATTGCTGAAGAATTTATTGAGGGACGAGAGCTCTATGCTACAGTGATCGGGCAAAAGCGTGTGTCTGTGTTGCCTGTGCGTGAAATGGTGTTTACCAAGCAAGCAGAAGATGAACCTCGCATTGCGACGTATAAAGCCAAGTGGGACGACAAATACCGTAAGCGATGGGGAATTAAAGGTAAGATAGCTACTGGGCTGACTCCTGAGGTTCAATCCGAAATCACAGCTGTGTGTAAACGTGCGTATCGGGCTCTAAACTTTAACAGTTATGCGCGTTTTGACCTGCGGTTGACCTCGGAAGGGCAAGTCTATATGATTGAGCCTAATGCCAACCCCTGTATTGCTCAGGCGGATGAGGTGGCCTTGTCAGCTGACAAGGCAGGAATCGCTTATCCAGAACTGATTCGTAAAATTGTTCATATGGCCCTTAAATAATTTTTGGGTTTCATTTCACTAAAAGGTGTCAGGTCTTGCAATGTCTAATGCATTAGAAAACACGCTCGAACAACGACTTCAGGAAGAGATCCTTATTCTAGATGGTGCCATGGGCACCATGATTCAAGGGTATAAATTGGATGAGGAGGCGTATCGAGGCAAACGCTTTGCCGATCATGAGCATCCACTCAAGGGCAATAATGAACTTTTGACGCTCACCCAGCCGCAAATCCTCCAGGAAATACATTATAAATTCCTCAAGGCGGGCGCAGATATCATTGAAACCAACACCTTCAATGCGAATGCGATTTCTCAGTCCGACTATAAGTTGGCAGAAATCGCTTATGAGCTGAATGTCGAAGCCACTAAGAATGCTCGTGCTGCCATAGATAAAATCCTCAAAGAGGATCCTTCCAAGCCTCGGTTTATTGCAGGGGCTTTAGGGCCAACGAATGTCACTGCATCCTTATCGCCAGACGTGAATGACCCGGGTTTTCGTAATGTGACCTTTGACCGGTTAGTCCAAATTTACACTGAAGCGACACGTGGATTGGTGGATGGAGGAGTGAATAGTTTATTGATTGAAACTTCTTTTGATACGTTAAATGCTAAAGCAGCCATCTACGCGGTGCTCACGTTTTTTGAAGAGCACAACATGAAGTTGCCTGTCATGTTGTCCGGAACGATTACGGATGCCAGTGGGCGTACTTTATCGGGCCAAACGGCTGAAGCTTTTTGGAATTCTGTTGCTCACGCCAATCCCATTACCGTGGGAATGAATTGTGCTTTGGGCGCTAGTGATATGCGTCCGCATATCGAATCCCTATCAAAATTAGTGCCTTGTGGCGTGAGTGCGTATCCCAATGCGGGCATTCCTAATGAAATGGGCGATTATGATGATACGCCTGAGCAGATGGCGGCTGTCATTGGTGAGTTTGCGCAAAGTGGTTTTGTGAATTTAGTTGGAGGGTGCTGCGGAACGCGGCCAGACCATATCCAGGCAATCGCTGAAGAAGTCAAAAAGTATCCACCTCGGCAGGCTGCTGAGAAAAAATTTGTGTTAAGTTTAAGCGGATTGGAGCCATTGTTCATTGATGAAAACAGCTTGTTCGTCAATGTAGGTGAGCGTACCAATGTGACTGGTTCCAAAATGTTTGCTCGCTTGATCAAAGAAGATGATTATGAAAAAGCGTTAGAGGTCGCCTTACAACAGGTTGAGAACGGTGCGCAAATCATCGACATCAACATGGATGAAGCGCTATTAGATTCAGAAAAAGCCATGCATCGCTTTTTGAATTTGATTGCTTCAGAACCCGATATCAGCCGTGTGCCTATCATGATTGATTCATCCAAATGGTCTGTGATAGAGACGGGGCTTAAATGCATTCAGGGTAAGGGGATTGTGAATTCGATTAGCCTCAAAGAAGGGGAAGAGGCTTTTCTGGCACAAGCCCGCAAGGTAATGAAATACGGTGCGGCGGCTATTGTGATGGCTTTTGATGAGCAAGGCCAAGCAGATACTCAAGAGCGCAAAGTTGAAATTTGCACACGCAGCTACAAACTCCTCACAGAGAAGTTAGGTTTTAACCCACAAGACATCATTTTTGACCCTAATATTTTTGCTGTGGCGACGGGGATTGCTGAGCACCGCAATTATTCGGTCGATTTTATTGAAGCGGTACGAGAAATCAAGGCCACATTGCCACATGCAAAGATCAGCGGTGGTGTGAGTAATGTTTCCTTTTCATTCCGAGGCAACAATCCCGTGCGTGAAGCGATGCATTCTGTTTTCCTATATCACGCAATCAAAGCGGGTATGGATATGGGGATTGTGAATGCAGGGCAGTTAGCGGTGTATGAAGATATTCCCAAAAACCTATTGGCTATTGTAGAAGACGTCATTCTCAATCGTAATGCAGAAGCGACGGATAAATTGTTAGAGATAGCCGACAGTTTTACCAGCAACACTCAGGGGCAGGGACCAGATCTGTCGTGGCGTGATAAACCCGTTAGAGAGCGTTTGTCCTACAGTTTAGTTAAAGGATTGACCGATTATATTGAGCAAGATACCGAAGAAGTCCGTCAATTGTGCGATCAAGCGCTTGAGGTGATTGAAGGTCCGTTGATGGACGGGATGAATATTGTGGGCGACTTGTTTGGCGAAGGTAAGATGTTTCTTCCCCAAGTGGTTAAGAGCGCGCGTGTGATGAAAAAAGCTGTCGCCTATTTAATCCCATACATTGAAGAAGAGAAAAAGAAAAATAAAACCACTTCGTCTTCAAAGGGCCGTATTTTGCTAGCCACAGTAAAGGGCGATGTGCATGATATCGGCAAAAACATCGTAGGGGTGGTACTGCAGTGCAATAACTATGAAGTGACAGATATGGGGGTTATGGTACCGACTCAAAAAATTCTGGATAAGGCCAAAGAGATCGAAGCGGATATTATTGGTCTAAGCGGTTTAATCACCCCGTCGCTCGATGAAATGGTGCATGTGGCGAGTGAAATGGAACGTCAAAAATTCACAATCCCCTTATTAATTGGGGGAGCGACCACATCCCGTGTGCATACAGCTGTCAAAATTGAGCAAAGTTATTCAGGTGCTACAGTACATGTTCCTGATGCTTCCCGCGCAGTAGGTGTGGCTCAGAAATTACTGAGCGACAAAACACGGAATGACTATATTAAAAGCATTCACGATGACTATGAGCAGATACGTGAAGCCCGCAAAAAAAATCAGGCAAAAGTATCGTGGCTGAATTTGGATAGGGCGCGTCGAAATCGGCCCGTTATAGACTGGCCCAATTATCAACCACCTAAACCCACTTTCTTAGGAACGAAGGTATTTAAAGACTATGACCTGAATGATTTAGTGGAACGGATTGATTGGCGGTTCTTCTTTACTGCTTGGGAATTGAATGGTCGTTTTCCGGATATTCTAGAGCATCCAGCTATGGGTGAGGAAGCCACGCGTTTATACAAGGATGCGCAAGCGATGCTTAAGCGCATTATTGACCAGAAGCTCATTAGGGCCAATGCGGTGGTTGGTTTTTATCCGGCTAACACGGTCAATTTTGATGATATTGAGGTTTATGCGAATGCAGAACGTCAGGAAGTGTTGACGACTTTACACACCTTACGCCAACAGCAGGAGAAGCAAAAAACTAATTTTGCCTTAGCTGATTTTATTGCCCCCAAAGAAACAGGTGTTCAAGATTATATAGGCTTATTTGCGGTTACTGCAGGATTGGGTGCAGATGAATTGGTCAAGAAATATGAAGCGCAACACGATGATTACAACAGCATCATGGTTAAAGCGTTAGCGGATCGTTTAGCTGAGGCTTTTGCAGAGCACATGCACGAGCGTGTGCGCAAAGAATTGTGGGCTTATGCAGCAGATGAGCAATTGACCAATGAAGAGCTGATCAAAGAAGCCTATCGTGGGATTCGCCCAGCGGCCGGGTATCCAGCTTGCCCTGATCATGCCGAAAAACAGATCATATTCAGTCAGTTACTGGACGCTGAAAAGCAAGCAGGTATCTCCTTGACGGAAAGCTGCGCGATGATGCCACCGGCCTCGGTTTCGGGTTATTATTTTGCGCATCCTGAATCGCAGTATTTCTCGGTTGGTAAGCTGACTGAGGAGCAGATACAAAGCTATGCCCAGCGAAAAGGCCTTCCTCAAAAAGAGGTAGAACGCTGGTTGGCTTCTAATTTGACTTATGATTCGCGCTAGAAGTATTTCCCTTAGGGCAAGGGTTTACTGCTAGGATATTGGCTACGAACGCCTAAATAGTGAGCAAAGCAATAAGGAAAACTTATGGTGCAGGGGGCATGGAAAGTCTTCGCAATTGTTTTAGCGAGTGTTTTAGTCACAGTGCATCCGGTGGTTGCACAAGATCAAACAGCAGAACAAAAGCAAGCATTGACCGACGAAGAGAAATGGTATGATTTGACTGTGCAATACGCATTGGCTTTTCGACAAGAAAAATACCAAGAAGCGATGGGGTTGGCAAAGAAAGCCTTAGTGATTGCTCAAACCGCTTTTGAGAGTCCAGATGCAAGAACAGCCCAGTTGCTGAATGATATGGGTAAGCTTGAAAATGCTCAAGAGCATCACAAATCGGCACTTAAATACCATAAGCGGGCGCTTGAGTTGAGAGAACAGATCTTCCCTGAAAATACCCCTCCCATTGTTCAGTCTAAGACAAATTTGGCCAAAACATATTTCGGGCTCAGAAATTATCGTAAAGCCGACAGTATTTTAAAAGAGATGATCCCGTTAATTAAAACTCAATTAGGCGATTATCATGGGCATGTGGGGACCTTATTGACATTGCATGGCGAAGTTTTATGGCAGCAAGAGCGCTATGAAGAGGCACGTGATGCTTTTATGGAAGCTGTGAATGTTTTGCAGCGGCATACAGTAGATGGTAAACCACTCATTAAGGCAATGGAGCTGTATGGGCAGGCCCTCAAGCGGTTGGGGTATACCGAAGAATCTGTGCAAGTACAGGTACAAGTCAATACAATGAAGCAAAGTAACCCGGCTCAATTGGAATAAGCGCATGCATATGGTAAACCCAGAGTATCCGCAGGGTGCTTCAGAGAGGGCCTTGCTTAAAACGAAAAAAGGGTTGTGGGTTGTCCGGTGGTCTTTTGTAGGGTTAATGCTGACGGCTTTGTTACAGGCTGGCGTGGTGTTGGTTTCTTCAAGTGCGGGTTTATTAGCGGATACGATTCATAATGCAGGCGATGCTTTAACTGCAGTGCCTCTATGGATCGCCTTCCGGTTAGCACACCTTAAACCCAACAAAAAATTCACTTATGGGTATGGTCGCGCTGAGGATTTAGTTGGATTACTTGTTTTAATCGCAATCATTTTCAGCGCGGTATTTTGTGCCCACACCTCCATTCAGCGGTTATTGAATCCAAAACCAGTAGAATCAGTATTATTAGTTGCTGTTGCTGCTTTTGTTGGTTATTTAGGTAATGAGTGGGTAGCTTCTTTGCGCATCCGTGTGGGTAAAGAAATTGGCAGTACTACTTTAGTTGCAGAAGGCAATCACGCACGTGTTGATGCGCTCACCAGTTTGGCTGTTGTGTTAGGGATGGTGGGTGTTTGGTTTGGTTTCCCCATGGCGGACCCATTAGTAGGATTATTGATTAGTTTAATGATCACTAAGATTGCTTGGGAAACGGGAAAATCAGTACTCAATCGGTTTATGGATGTTGTTGAAGAATCTGTCATTGATCAAATTTCTCATTCAGCTTTAGCTGTCCAAGAAGTGCTGGATGTCTCTGAAGTAAGAGCGCGTTGGATTGGTCACAGTATTCATACTGAAGTGAATCTTGCTGTTTCAGGAGAAATGACAGTTGCAGATGCACACAATGTGGCTGATTCAGTTCGGGATGCGGTTTTGGTTGCGGTGCCCCACCTTAGCCAAGTAGTGATTCATATCGATCCGCATCATAAATCAGGTGAGAAGTTCCATAAAGAGAATCAATAGTGGTATAGGATAAAAAAGGGTGAAGGCCAGTGGCCTTCACCCTAATTTTTTGCTTAAGCGGATATGGCTTAGGCAGACTTGAACAACATTTCGGTGTACGAAGGTACCGGCCATAAATCGGCTGGCAAAATCGTTTCCAAAGCATCAATATCTTCACGCAATACATTCATTACAGGAATGACATCATCACGGAAAGATTCTGCTTGAGCCTTAGTAGGCTCTGTCGATTGAGCTTTTGCTGTGGCTGTTTCTAAATCAGCTAATTTTTCATTAGCCGATTCAAGCAAGCCAGTCACCTTGTTGAAGAGTTCTTTCTGAACCTTAGCAGAACCGCTAATAGCCTCAACTTTACCAATGGTTTCAGCCAACTCATCCGTATACGCAATGACTGCTGGACGGTATAAGGTTTTAACCATGTTGATTGAAGCCAGTGCTTCAATGTTGATTTGCTTAGCATAGCGTTCTAAGTAAATTTCGGTTCGTGACTCCAATTCACCCTTGGTCAGGACTTTGTATTTCTCAAAGAGCTGAGCGGTTTCATCAGTGTTCATGACCTCAAGAGCACCTACTGTGTCTTTGATGTTGGGTAAACCACGCTTTTGGGCTTCAGCTACCCATTCTTCGGAGTAGTTGTTGCCATTAAAGACCACGCGACCATGCTTTGAGTAAATTTCTTTCACAATGGCTGCGGCTTCAGCGTTGACATCAGAAGCTTTTTCCAAACGTGTTGCGATTTCATCCAGAGCTTCAGCTGCAATGGTGTTCAACACGACATTCGCACCCGAAACAGATGCAGATGAAGGCATCATGCGGAATTCAAACTTATTACCGGTGAAGGCAAAAGGTGAAGTTCGGTTACGGTCAGTGTTGTCCTTAGGCAATGAAGGTAAGGAGTCGACCCCAATGTTCAGGTAAGTCTTTCCAGCACTGCTGGCTTTGTCGCCCTTGACGAGGGTTTCCAAAATAGACGTCAATTCTGTTCCTAAGAAGACAGAAATAATCGCTGGAGGAGCTTCGTTAGCACCTAAGCGGTGATCATTACCTGCATTCGCAGCAGATGCACGCAACTTAGAAGCATGCTTATCTACAGCCATGATCATGGCACTTAAGATGATCAGGAACTGCTCATTGTCATGGGGTGAAACCCCTGGCTCAAGCAAGTTGATGCCATCGTCGGTAGATAATGACCAGTTGTTGTGCTTACCCGATCCATTCACGCCAGCGAAAGGTTTTTCATGCAACAAGCACACGAGTCCGTGGTGTTGTGCCACCTTTTGCATGGTTTCCATGACGAGCTGGTTGTGGTCAGCAGCAATGTTGGTTTGATCAAAAACCACGGCCATTTCATATTGAGCTGGCGCGACTTCATTGTGCTTGGTTTTTGCAGAAACACCCATCTTCCAAAGATCGGTATCCAATTCCTTCATGAAAGAAGCAATACGGTCTTTGATGTTACCAAAGTACTGATCTTCTAGTTCTTGACCTTTAGGTGCTGGGGCACCAAAGAGCGTGCGGCCAGCAGTGATGAGGTCGGTGCGTTGGTCGACATAAGCCTTGTCGATCAAAAAGTATTCTTGCTCAGGTCCAACTGTTGAGAAGACCTTCTTTGAAGAGGTGTTGCCCAAAGCGCGCAAAACCCGAATGGCTTGTTTGGAAACTGCGCTAATAGAACGCAACACAGGCGTTTTCTTGTCTAACGCTTCGCCGGTGTATGAACAGAACGCAGTAGGAATACAAAGCGTGACATCATTGGCTGCATCTTCTTTTAAGAAGGCAGGTGATGTGCAATCCCATGCGGTATAACCACGGGCTTCGAATGTGCTGCGTAAACCCCCACTTGGAAATGAAGAGGCATCTGGCTCACCTTGAATTAACTGGGCACCAGAGAATTCCATAATGACGCTGCCATCAGAGTTTGGAGAGATAAAAGAATCATGCTTCTCTGCGGTGCCGCCTGTCAATGGTTGGAAAAGATGCGTGTAGTGTGTAGCACCTTTTTCAATTGCCCAATCTTTCATCGCATTGGCAACAACATTGGCAACATCTAGAGATAATTTTTCACCTTCTTCAATGGTTTTTCGTAGCGCTTTATAGGTCCCTTTTGGGAGACGTTCTTTCATCACGGCATCATTAAACACGTTTGAGCCGTATACACTGGTAATGTCGAGAACTTCGGACATTCT
>JAJDCC010000065.1 GCA_029261015.1 Candidatus Omnitrophota bacterium
TGGGCGGGAAATACACAACAGCACGACTGATGGCTGAGCAGACTATTGACGATGTGATATCTAGTCTAGGTTCCTCTGCAGGAGGTTGTCAAACGGCGCAACAAGCGTTAATGCAGCGTCTGGGGCCTCAAGAACTAGACAGTATTCGAGCGAGCGCCTATTTCCTTGAAGTAGAAACGTTGAATCGCTTGTTAAGAACCTATGGCCAAGGAGCCTCACTGCTATTAACATGGATGGAGTCAGATCGCGATTTGGCTAAACCATTGTGTGGGCACCATCCTTTTCTTTTAGCTGAAGTGGTATATGCTATGAAATGCGAGATGGCTTGTACACTGACTGATGTATTGATGCGCCGTTTACCAGTAGCATGGAGTCCTTGTCATGGTTTGGAGTCTGCGGCTTTGTTGGTAGATGTTTTGGAGCGTTTTCTAGATTTGTCTCATGAAAAGGCGGCTCAGCAATTCGATGACTATAAAAAAGACATTGCACGATTGAAAGGTTCATTGGGTAGGTAATTGATGAAAATCATTGCACATCGGGGTTTCCATGAGATATATCCTGAAAACAGTTTTGCTGCTTTCGATAAAGCCATTGAAATTGGCGCGGATGCTATAGAGACAGATATTTTGGTTACGAAGGATAATCAACTTGTTGTGCTGCACGATGACTGGGTCTCTTATCGTGGAGAGTCTGCCTATGTGAATGAACTCACTTATGACCAGCTCCAAGAAATCGATTTAGGGGAAGGCCAGCGCATTCCTTTGTTAGAAGCATTTTATGATCGCTACTACACTCAATTACCCTTAGTCCTTGATCTTAAGATGGTGAGTGGTTTTCCCGTGTTTATGGAGTTTATGAAAACACATAAGATTGATGGTGTGCATTTGACTTCTGTTTTGCATGAGCATATTTTGGCAGCCAAAGAAAGTTTAAGCGGAATTACCTGTTCATTGAATGTCGTCTCAGTACTTCCTGGTACTGCGGATTGGTTTCACAGTATGGGGTTGGAATGTGCGAGTGTCTTTCGCGGTGGTTTATCAGCAACCAAACTGGCTCAATTGAGTGCAAAAAAAATTGATGTGCGTGTATACACCGTAAATATGGTGCGCGAAGCAAAGCAGTGGGCAGATGCCGGTGTTGAAGGTATTTACACCGATAATTTGTCAGATATGCAGGTATTGCGTCGGAGAAGATAGGTAGAAGGAAAATAGGATGAAAATTTTATTAGTTGAAGATGATTCTCGTGTTGCCAGTTTTATCCGTCGCGGATTGCGTGAAGAAAATTATGCTGTCGATTTGGCTAAAGATGGAGAAGAAGCCGTTTTTATGGCGCAGACAGGTGAATATGATTTGATTGTTTTAGACCACATGCTTCCAAAGAAAAATGGTCTTGAGGTTTTAGAGTCTTTGCGAGGTGAGAAAAATACAGTTCCTGTGCTGATGTTAACCGCTAAAGATGGTCTTGAGGATAAAGTGAAGGGGCTCAATGCCGGAGCCGATGATTATCTTACTAAGCCCTTTAGTTTTGATGAGTTATTAGCTCGAGCGCGCGCTTTATTGCGCAGGCGCGGAGACATGATTCCTACAGTATTAAAAGTGGGGGATCTTGAGATGGATACTTTACGGCATGCGGTGACGCGCAAAAACAAAACCCTGGAGTTGACGACTCGAGAGTATGCTTTGTTGGAGTACTTCATGCGACATGCAGATCAGGTTGTCACACGCACCATGCTTTCTGAAAATGTGTGGGAACATGATTTTGATACCATGTCGAATGTGATTGATGTTCATGTCGCGCGATTACGCCGTAAAGTGAATGAAGGGTTTAAAGAAGGGTATATCCATACAGTGCGAGGGCGTGGTTATATCATGCAAGAAAAACAGTCTGAGGAGCTTTAAAGCTGTCCCTAGTTGAGTTATTCAAAAAACCTTTCCGTGCTTTAAAGCACAAATTGTATTCGCTTCCGTTTTCCACTAAACAAGTTTCGATTCGTCGAGTACTGACCCTGTGGTATATCAGTATGCTCACAGTGGTGCTTTTGGTGTTCAGTACAGTCCTTTATTTTGTTGTATCCATTAATCTAGACCGTAACCTCAACCAAGTTCTTTCCTTAAGGGCGCGGGATACGGCCGTTTCTTTAGTGGCGCATTGGTTGTTAGAGCGCAATCGGCGCAGTTACAGTTATTCTGGTGATATACAGAGTTTTGATGAGTTGATTCAGGATAAGGGTGAATTTGGGGCTTTTATTCAACGGTGGGCATTTGTGCGCAAAGGGATTAATGAAAAAGCGGCCGTGCGTTTGATTGATTTGAATGGAAGAGTAGTCTATGTGGCGGATAACTTTCCTGCACAAGATATCGCTGCCACGCGATTCATGGCATCACGACGTAAGTTTTTTAAACGTGTGGATTTGGAGTCAGGAAAGTATCGGATTTTGCATTATCCGGTTTGGAGTAAAGATAGAAAACAATACTCCATTCAAGTGGCAGCTTCCTTATCAGAGCATGATGCTTCCTTAGGAAATCTGCGAACCGCATTGCTTATTTTGGTGCCTCTTGCTGTGCTGTTAACGAGTGGCGTGGGGTGGTTTTTAGCATGGCGGGCCATGAGGCCGATTGATGTGATGGTAGAACAGGCGAAGCATATCAGTGCTTTTCGCCTTAATGAACGATTAAATGTGCCAGGAACGGGCGATGAGCTGGAAAAGATGGCGCTCACTTTTAATGATCTGCTTGAGCGTATCGAACGATCTTTCTTGAGACTTAGGCAATTTAGCGGTGCAGCGTCTCATGAGTTAAGGACGCCATTAACCGTTATGCGGGGTGAGCTTGAAGTGGCGTTAAGGCGCGATCGATCTCCTGAAGAATACAAAGAAGCGTTGCAGACAACATTAAAAGCTATTGAGGATCTCACCCAAATTGTTGAAGATCTTTTGACTTTTGCGCGTAGCCATACAGAAGAAGATACCCTGAAGACAGAACCCATTAATCTTGTGGCTGTAGCAAAAACGGTGCATGCTTCTTGGCAAATTTTCGCTCGTCAAAAGGGGGTTCAGTTGATTTTTAATGAACCGCACATAGCGTTGAATGTGTTGGGAGAGTCAAGATTATTAGAGCGGCTGTTGGCGAATTTGCTGGATAATGCGATTAGGCATACCCCAGAAGGGGGGCAAGTGACGATTGAGCTTGAAGTAAAGAGTGAAAATGCAGAGTTAAGAGTAAAAGATACTGGCCCAGGAATTGATCCCCAGGACAAACCGAGGATTTTTGATCGCTTTTTCAGTCAGCGTGGCAAGCCCGAAGATGGTTCAAAAATCACAACGGGTTTAGGTCTGGGGTTATGTCGATGGATTGCTGAGGCGCATAATGGGAGTATTGATGTGGTTTCAGAACAATTCCAAGGGGCAACCTTTATTGTAGGGTTACCCCTTGCGCGGTAAGCTTTTAGAAACCTTCGGTTCCACCTTCGGGTAAAGGTGCATCGAGACCGGTTATGGGAAAAGTCACCAAGTGCACAGCACCACCGAGAGTATTTTCAAGGGCATCTTTAATGCCGACAAAAGTGGCGGCAATCACATTTTCATCTGCCTTCGAGGCAGCAAAGGGTTCGGTGAATAGGTCTGTCCACCCTAGGAACAGGTTTTTCAAGCCAAAGCCGAGTTTGTGAAAGGCTCTTTGAGCGTACGTGGTTTCATGGGTCCAGGAGCTGGATGTGTATACCTCGGTTACCGAAAGGGTGATAGCTGCGTCTCCATCCGTGTGAATGATTGCTTGTGCTGATGGGGGGGCAATGAGTAGGGCGGCAAAAGATAAAGCAAAAAAAGTTTGTCGAAGCATAACTCCTCCTTTGGGTGGCTCTTTGATAAACTAGATCAGCATAAACAAGGGGTTCATTATTCACAAGCATTTTCTCAGAGGAGATTAGATGAAACTATTCGTGACGGATCAATGGGCTTTGCTGTTTTTAAGAATAGGTTGTGGATTAGGAATGGCTTATCATGGGTATCAAAAAGTTTTTGGCGACAATATGGACATGATGATAGAGGGGGTCGCCAAAATGGGATTTCCGTTGCCATTTGTATTCGCATGGGCGGCTGCGTTGTCTGAATTTGCGGGAGGTTTGGCAATTGCCTTAGGGTTTAAAACTCGGTGTGCGGCTTTCTTAGTGTTTGTGACCATGAGTGTTGCTGCTTTTATGGTGCATGGTCAAGATCCCTTTAATGTGAAGGAATTGGCGTTGGCTTATTGGTTTATGTCGGCAGCGCTGATGGGCTTAGGGGCGGGATCCCTTTCTGTCGATAAGTTAATAGGATCTAGACGCTAGTTATCAGTGTTAGGAGTCTCAATGGATTGGGCACAAATACTCAATTGGATTAACGTTCCGATTTTTCATATCGGTCAGACCCCAGTCACATTGGGTGGAATAGGCAGTGCTTTCTTTATTCTGTTTGCTTCGGTGGTAGTTTCGAAGTTTTTGCAGAAGATCTTGTCGTCCCGATTGGAAAAAAGCCTAGGTTTGCATCCGAGCATTGCTTATGCTTTGAAGCGAACCATACATTACATTGTCATTTTTGTGGGTATTATTCTGGCGATGCAGTGCTTAGGGCTTCAGATAGGGAGTTTGGCGGTTTTAGTCGGTTTTTTGGGTGTAGGTATTGGTTTAGGTTTGCAGAACATCACATCCAATTTTATTTCGGGTTTGATTTTGCTTTTTGAAAGACCTATTGGTTTGCGCGATTTAGTGAGTGTCACAGATGGCAGTCATGAAGTGATTGGTACGGTGACTGTGATTGGATTGCGGGCCACACATGTCAAAACCTTAGACAACATTGTCTTAATTATCCCTAATTCACAGTTTGTTGAGAATCATGTGACGAATTGGTCACATGGGGATCCCACGGTGCGGTTGCATGCACCTGTGGGAGTGTCTTATGGTTCTGATTTAAAATTAGTGACAGAATCTTTACTTAAGGTTGCAGCAGAACACCCTAAGGTATTGTCATATCCTAAGCCTGAAGTGCGTTTTCTGGGGTTTGGTGATTCGTCTTTAGATTTGGATTTATTGATTTGGAGCGATGAGCCTGATCGGCAATTTCAAGTGACGAGTGAAATCAATTTTGCCATTGATGCGATATTCCGCGAAGTGGGTGTGACCATTCCCTTTCCGCAACGGGATGTGCATGTCAAAACGCCTCAGGGACTCTAATGTTGTCTTATACCGAATCAGGCAGTGGTTTTCCGATAGTCTTGTTGCATGCATTTCCCCTCAATAAAGCGATGTGGCAACCACAAATAGAGACTTGGCAGTCTTGGGGGCGAGTGATTGCTATGGACTTACCTGGATTTGGAGATTCGCCAAGACAGGCAACCCCCTCCATTCCTGATATGGCATGTGAGGTGGTACACACTTTAAAGGCATGCGGAGTGGAAGGGCCTGCTATTTTTGCAGGATTGTCGATGGGCGGGTATGTGTCTTTTGAAATTTACCGTCAGTTTCCTGAAAAGGTCAAAGCCCTCGGACTTTTTGCAACGCGTGCCGCTTCAGATACGCCTGAACAAGTTCAAGTGCGCAAGATGAGCATTGCAGCGATTAAAAGTCAGGGTTTGGCTGAGTATGCGAAGATCTTTCTGAGCAAATGCGTAACGGCGCAAACACGATCAGAGAAGCCTGATTTGGTAAAGAGTATCGAATCGATGATCATTAGTGGATCAAGTCTGGATGGCATTGTGGATGCTATGGAGGCGATGATGGTACGGCGCGACTCCCGTGAATGGTTATCCACTGTCGACTGTCCTGTTCTAGTTGTGGGTGGGGCAGAAGATGCGCTCATTCCACAGGTGGAAGCGCAGCATATGGCTCAAGCCATGCCTCACGCTCAGTGGGCCTTAATTCAAGACGCCGGTCATTTGCTCAACTTAGAACAACCCGCATCTTTGGATGCTTTTTGGGCTAATTTCCTAGACAAAGCGTGTGGAAT
This sequence comes from Candidatus Omnitrophota bacterium, assembly GCA_029261015.1. GTDB lineage: Bacteria > Omnitrophota > Gorgyraeia > Aquiviventales > Aquiviventaceae > JAJDCC01. The sequence continues at coordinate 5,979 of JAJDCC010000065.1, forward strand.
ACAGCTTAATCAGCAATGATGCGCTTTTTGTGCTTAAATGTCACCTATAACTGAAGCCTTAAGGAGTGGTCATGCCTGAGCCCGATGGATTGGATGCAAAGCAATTAGCCCAAAATTTGGGTATGGATGATCCTGATTTTATGGAAGACGTTTGGGATATTGTCGACACTTACATAGAAGATACAGAAACGCGGTTGCCGATTTTAGAGCAAAACATTACAGCGTTGGATCATGAAAAAGTGAGGCAGGAAGCACACACGCTTAAAGGCAGTAGCGGAAGTATTTGTGCATTACACATGCGTGAGATTGCCGCTCAGTTGGAAACAGATGCTACGCAACAGTCCCATGCGCGGTACATGGAATTGCTGCAAGACATGAAGGCAGCTTTTGATTTGGTTAAAGCTGATGTGACGAGACAAAAAACCTTATGAATCAAAGTGAATCACAAGTATCCGGACTTTTAATGACACCTAAAAAAATCACAACGACACCGTTTACGGATCAACGCCCTGGAACTTCAGGTTTACGCAAACGCACCCAAGTTTTTCAAACACCACATTATTTAGAAAATTTTGTGCAGTCTGTTTTCGATGTGCTCAAAGAACATGAAACAGGATTCGCTGACAAGACATTAGTGATTGGTGGCGATGGCCGGTTTTATAACCGTCAAGCCATCCAAATTATTATTCGAATGGCTGTTGCCAATGGTGTTGGGCGTTTGATGGTGGCTCAAGGAGGGTTGCTTTCTACTCCAGCTGTATCGGCTGTCATTCGCAAGCATCAGGCAATGGGTGGTTTTATTTTATCAGCCAGTCATAATCCAGGTGGGCCTGACGGAGATTTTGGTATCAAGTACAACATGACTAATGGCGGGCCAGCCTCTGAAGATTTGACGGAGGCTTTTTTCAAGCGGTCCAAGCAGATTACCGAATACCTGACGATTGAAGCCGAAGCGGTTGATTTAGATCAGCAAGTCACTGTGCAATTGGGAAAGACAAAGATCGAAGTGATTGATTCGGTTGCCGATTATACAGAGTTGATGCAACAGCTATTTGATTTTAAGCAGCTCAAGCAGTTGTTGAGTAGTGATTTTAGAATGATTTTTGATGGGATGCATGCCATTACAGGTCCCTATGCGAAGCATATTTTTGAAACCTGTTTGGGAGCTCCTGTTGGGAGCGTGATTCGTGGTACTCCTGAAGAGGATTTTGGAGGGCACCACCCAGATCCCAATTTGATTCATGCCAAAGAATTGGTGGAGCAGCTGAGGGGTGATGATGCACCAGATTTTGGTGCAGCCAGTGATGGTGATGGGGACCGTAATCTCATTTTAGGGCGTAATTGTTTTGTCAGTCCGGGGGATTCATTAGCGATCATTGTGCGGTATGCTCAGCAATGTATTCCCGGCTATCGACAAGGTTTGGCGGGCGTGGCGCGTTCGATGCCGACCAGTTTGGCGGTTGATTTTGTCGCTAAAGAACTCAACATCCCAGTTTATGAGACTCCGACAGGTTGGAAATATTTTGGTTCTCTAATGGATGAAGGGCTTTGTACCCTATGCGGCGAAGAAAGCTTTGGTACAGGGTCATCGCACATTCGAGAGAAAGATGGTTTGTGGGCTGTGTTGTGCTGGGTATCCATTTTGGCAGTAACAGGAAAATCAGTGCAAGAGCTTCTGACAGAGCATTGGCTGAAGTTTGGGCGCAATTACTTTCAGCGACATGATTTTGAAGAGGTATCTGGCGATGCCGCGAATGAAATGCTGGCCTATTTACGCAGCCGATTGAAACAGTTACCAGGGCAAACATTTGCAGGGCTCACGGTCACTCAAGCCGATGAATTTTCTTATACCGATCCAGTTAGCCAACATGTCAGCGCTAATCAAGGCTTACGTATTTTATTTGATGAAGGCACGCGCATTGTGTGTCGTCTATCAGGGACAGGGACTTCAGGGGCTACATTGCGTTTGTATTTAGAGCGGTATGTGAAAGAAGATGTGCATGAAGCGGTGGATTCTGTATTGGCGCCACTTGCGCAAGCTGCGCATCAAATACTCGAACTCAAGCGATTTTGTGATCGCGAAACCCCTACTGTGATCACCTAATGAGCTCTATGTTGCTAGCTGGAGATGTTGGAGGGACCAAGACTCGTTTAGCTTTATATGAGCTAAAAGGCGATCAATTTTCGATCAAAGCTGAAGCTAAGTATTCCAGTCAGTCAGCGCCGGATTTAGAATCACTCATTGAGCAGTTTCTTAAAGAGCATCCAGCCAAGTTGACAGGCGGTTGTATAGGGATTGCCGGGCCAGTTTTAGACGGCCGGTGTGTGGCTACTAACTTGCCGTGGGTAGTGGATGAGAAAGTGATTCAAAAAAAACTGTCTTTAGACTACTTTTCATTGATCAATGATTTACAGGCTACAGCATATGGAGTGATGGTGTTACCCGATGAATCCTTTGCATGGTTGACCCAGGGAGAAGCTGTGCATCAAGCGCCCAAGGCCGTTGTCGCTGCAGGGACAGGACTGGGTGAAGCTGTATTGGTTTGGCATGGTGAGGGGTATCGCGCTTGGCCCTCAGAAGGCGGACATTGCAACTTTGCTCCCCGTAATGAATTAGAAATGGAGCTGCTGCGGTACATGCAAAGCAAAGTCGGGCATGTCAGTTACGAACGCCTGATATCAGGGCCTGGAAAACTGAAGCTGTACGAGTTTTTGCGCGACACAGGTAAGGCCAAAGAGCCTGCTTGGCTAAAGGAAGCTTTATCCAAAGGGGATCCTAGTCCACTCATTTCGCAATACACTTTAAGCGGAGAGTCTGAGTTGTGTGTGAAAACCACAGAACTTTTTGTGAGCATCTATGCTGCCGAAGCCAGTAATTCAGCCTTGAAATGGTTGGCTACGGGAGGCGTGTATTTAGGTGGAGGTATTGCCCCGTCCATCTTATCTAAATTCAAAGAACCCCTCTTTATGGAATCGTTCCTAGACAAAGGGCACTTTAAGGAGTTACTGTCGCGCGTGCCAGTAGCCGTTATCTTAGATGATAAGGCTGCTTTATACGGAGCTGCATATTATGCCAAAACATTCTCGCGTACTGCTAATTGAAGATAATGATGTGCACATCAAATGGGTTAAGCTTCAGTTAAAGCAAATGGCAGGTACGGAGTTTTTGATTGAGAATACCAAAACGCTTGAAGCTGGTATCAACAAGTTAGAAGAAGGTGGTGTTGATATCATTTTGTTAGACATGGGTTTGCCAGATTGTGATGGTCTGCCTACGCTGAATACTTTGGTGGATCAGTTTCCTGAAATGCCTATTGTGATTCTTTCTGCATTAGAAGATGAGCTGGTGTGCACCGAAGCCGTGCGGCAAGGGGCGCAAGATTATTTTTTTAAGGGGCAGGTCTATGGTGAGCAGTTGGTGCGAGGTTTGCGCTATGCTATGGAACGTAAAAAAATAGAAGCGGAGCTGTCCAAAGAACGGCTTATGCTTAGAGATCTCAATCAGGTTATGGCTGACCAACAGCGGATTGTGCGACAACTCAAGGCGGAAGTGGATGAGTTGCGTAAGGAAATGGGAAAGCCAGAAAAATATAATGCATAAAAAGGTTTAAGTATTTTTAAAAATACATACCTGCAGCAGATATTTTCAGCAGAATAAAAAGATTATGGATACAATAGTGGGCCATGAATAAACTAATCGTAACCGGTGGAGCGGGCTTCATCGGATCCAATTTTGTGCATTACCTTTTAAAGACGACACAGGCGCAAGTCATTGTTGTCGACAAACTCACCTATGCAGGCAGTTTGCACAGCCTGGAACCAGTAGAAGCACATTCGCGGTACCAATTTGTGCAGGCCGACATTGCTGATGCACAAGCTATGCAGGCGCTATTTAAAGAACATCAGCCAACGGGCATCATTAATTTTGCTGCAGAGTCGCATGTGGATCGGTCCATTGAAGGCCCTGAGGCATTTCTCACCACCAATGTGGTGGGGGTGTTTACATTGCTAGAAACAACACGGCATTATTTGGCTGATAAAGATGCTGCATTCAATAAAGCATTTCGTTTTCTGCAAGTGTCTACTGATGAAGTGTATGGTTCCTTAGGAACAGAAGGGTTCTTTACTGAAACGACGGCCTATGCGCCTAACTCTCCTTATGCAGCAACTAAAGCTTCGGCGGATCATTTAGTCCGCGCTTATATCCATACCTATGGGTTGCCGGCGGTAGTCACAAATTGTTCCAACAATTACGGGCCGTATCAATTTCCTGAAATACTCATTCCCTTAATGATTTTGAACGCACTTGAAGGTAAGTCCTTGCCTATTTATGGAGACGGTGGAAACATTCGGGATTGGCTTTATGTGGAAGACCATTGTGCAGCGATCTGGTTGGTGATGAATAAGGGGCGCATTGGCGAACACTACAATATTGGTGGCCACAATGAGAAAACAAATCTCGATGTTGTGGACACCTTATGCGATATTTTGGATGAACTGAGGCCTGTTGTAGAGAACGATGCCTTAAAAAAACTGAATGTTAAACGGTACAGTGATCTGAAAACATATGTCAAAGACCGTCCGGGTCATGACCGTCGTTATGCGATTGATGCGGATAAGATTGATAAAGAATTAGGGTGGCGTCCTGCCTTTACCTTTGAAGAAGGTATCCGTGAAACAGTGAAATGGTATTTGGAGAATGTCGATTGGACGCGAAAGGTTCAGGAAGGCAACTATACACGACAGCGTTTAGGTTTGGTGAAAGATGAGTAAGCGCAAGGGGATTGTGTTAGCTGGAGGATCTGGAACACGCTTATACCCACTGACGCGCGGGATTAGCAAGCAGCTGGTTCCCATTTACGACAAACCTATGATCTATTATCCGCTATCTTCGTTAATGTTGGCGGGCATTCGCGATATCCTGATTATCACGACTCCGCATGAACAAGAAAGCTTTGTGCGTTTATTGGGTGACGGCAAATGGCTAGGGTTGAATATAGAATTTGCTGTGCAGCCAGAGCCTAATGGTTTGGCGCAAGCCTTTTTGATTGGAGAAGAGTTTATTGCAGGAGATTCAGTGGCGCTCGTTTTGGGCGATAATATATTTTATGGCCATGGTTTCACCGAAGACTTACGCAATGCAGCTAAGCGCACCGAAGGTGCCACCGTGTTTGCCTATCAGGTAAAAGACCCTCAGCGGTATGGTGTGGTTGAATTCGATAAAAGTGGGAAAGCCATTAGCGTTGAAGAAAAACCCAAGCAACCCAGATCCAATTACGCCATCACGGGTACCTACTTTTACGACCATAAAGTGGTCGAGTTAGCCAAAAGTCTCAAACCCTCTCCACGTGGTGAATTAGAAATCACTGATTTGAATCGGCTGTATTTAGAAAAGGACGCTTTATTTGTGGAGAAATTAGGACGTGGGGTAGCGTGGTTAGATACAGGCACGCATGAATCCCTTCTTCAAGCGTCGACTTTTATTCAAGTTTTAGAAGAGCGCCAAGGCCTGCGTGTGGCATGTTTAGAAGAAATTGCATATAACATGGGTTATATTTCTGCTGAAGAAGTGCGTCAGATGGCAGAGCCTATGCGCAAAAATAGCTATGGCAAATATTTGTTAAAGCTCATTGATCAGGAATAGGTTTAAATGAAGTGTACTGAGACAAAATTACCCGGGGTTTACGTGATTGAGCCTAAAATCTTTAAAGATCATCGGGGCTTTTTTTTGGAAAGTTACCAGGCTGAAAAATATCGCGAAGCAGGAATTCGAGAAACCTTTGTACAAGATAATCATTCAGCATCGATGCAAGGCACGTTACGTGGGTTGCATTTGCAAATGCCACGTTCCCAAGGGAAACTGTTACGCGTCTTGGATGGTGAAATCTATGATGTGGCTGTAGATGTGCGTAAGGGGTCTCCTCATTTTGGAGAATGGGTAGCAGTGACATTATCTTCAGATAATTTCAAACAACTGTATGTTCCGCCAGGAATGGCTCATGGTTTTTGTGTGGTGTCGGATCAAGCTCAGGTAGAGTATAAGTGCACGGACTATTATTATCCTGAGGATGAAATCAGTGTGATGTGGAATGATCCTGATTTAGCCATTCCATGGCCTACGCAAAATCCAATCCTGTCTGTGAAAGACAAAGCAGGGGTACCTCTTAAAGAACTCATGGACCAATTGCCTACTTATAAGGAAGTCGTTTCATGAAAGTACTGGTGACCGGTGCTAATGGACAATTAGGCGCAGCGCTTCAGAGAGTGTTGAGTCATGATGTGGTGGCATTAGATCGCAATGAGATGGACATTACGGATTGGAATGTCGTGCAACAGGTGTTTGTTAGAGTAAAGCCTGATGTTGTGATCAATGCAGCGGCATTCACTCAGGTAGATGTGGCTGAAGAAGAAAAAACGCCTGCATATCAAATTAACGCTTTGGGCGCGCGCAATTTAGCGTTAGCTACAGCGGCATTAGAAATTCCCATCGTTCAAGTATCCACGGATTATGTATTTGATGGATTAGGGCATAAACCTCTCCATGAATACGATGTGCCGAATCCAAGATCTGTTTATGGGGCCAGTAAGCTAGCGGGTGAGCAAGCGGTGACTTCTTTAAACCCACAGCATTTTATTGTGCGCACGGCGTGGTTGTTTCATGTGCATGGCAACAATTTTCTTAAAACGATGTGTGGCTTGGCCGATCGTCCTGAGGTTCGCGTAGTGAGTGATCAATTTGGGTCACCCACCTTCGCTCCTCATTTGGCCCAAGCCATTGAGCAATTGATTGAAACCCAGGCTTATGGTGTTTATCATTGTGCAGGTAGGGGGGGCGCGAGTTGGTATGAACTCACAAAACATCTGTATGCGTTGCTTAAGATAAAAACCCCAGTGGTGCCTGTATCGACAGCAGAATTTCCAAGACCCGCAGAGCGTCCAAGGTATTCTGTGCTGACGACTATTCAAGAGCCACGTATTGTATTACCGCCTTGGCAAGAAGGAGTAGAATCTTTTGTGATTGGTTTGGATCTATAAACGGGAGTCGCAATGCGAGTTTTGGTAGCAGGTGGAGCCGGTTATATTGGAGCGCACGTCGTTAGAGCTTTGGATGCGCGTGGGCATGAGCCGATCATTATGGATGATTTCAGACACTCCAATCGCGAACGTGTTGGCGATTATCCACTCGTTGAAATTCCTATCGAAAACACTCAAGCGGTGCTTGAGGCCTTTTCAGAACACCAACCCGAAGCTATTGTTCACTTAGGGGGTTACATCAGTGTGGGTGAATCAGTGCGATTGCCCGAAAAATACTGGTCTAATAACTTGGGTGCGGGTATGAGTTTACTTACCGCATGCAGCAAATTTCCTATCAAAGCGTTTCTCTTTTCTTCAACGGCAGCTGTGTATGGCGATGTAGAAAAAACACCCATTGCTGAGACAGCGCCGCTTCAACCAACATCTCCTTATGGAGATTCAAAATTAGCTTTTGAAAAAGTGCTGCATCAGCATGGCAAGGCTTTGGGCTTTCGTTCATTGGCGCTTCGTTACTTTAATGCATCTGGAGCTTGTGTGGCTTGGGGAGTGGGTGAGAATCATGAGCCAGAAGAGCATTTGATCCCACGGGTCATCCGAGCGCTTAAAGCCGGGGATCCGGTTTATGTGTATGGAAACGATTATCCTACGCCAGATGGAACGTGTGTGCGTGATTACATTCATGTGTTAGATTTAGCACAAGCGCATGTCTTGGGTATCGAATCAGACTCCTTGCAATCGGGTATGAGTTTTAATGTAGGAACAGGGTCAGGATTTTCTGTTTTACAGGTGATAGAAGAAGCCGGTAAGCAGCTTGAGAAAAAACCCAATATTCATTTTCAGGAACGCCGGCCAGGGGATCCTCCTTCTTTAGTCGCGGATCCTTCTGCCTTATTGAAACATCTGGATTGGAAAGGAGAACACTCAACGCTTTCGGAAGTCGTAGGTTCAGCGATTGCTTGGGAAACGCAGCGAGAGGCATTGTATTCATGAGCAGCCCTATTCGAGTGCTATTGGTTGAAGATGACATCGTGCAACGTAAAGTGGTGCAAAAGTCCTTAGAGGGTGTTCAGCGGGTTGATCTAGAAGTTTATTTTGCAGAAAGTCTAGCTGCTCTGAATGATCACTTAAAAAAACAAACGGTAGACGTTATCCTTCTTGATTTAGGGCTTCCAGACAGTCAAGGGTATGCTACGTTTGAGACTGTCGTGGCTCAGCATAAAGACATTCCGCTCGTCATTATGACGGCTACTGATGATGAAGAGTTGGCTTTGGATTCTTTGCGTAAAGGTGCTCAGGATTATATTGTTAAAGGGGCTTTTGATCACGCGTTGCTGCTTCGGGTGATTCTCTATGCTATTGAGCGCAAGCGTGGCGAAGAAGAATTGAGAAAGGCCCGTGAGCAGGTGGTGCAAGCAAACAAGTTTGAAAGCATTGCTCGCTTAGCGCGAGGCGTGGCTCATGAAGTGTTGAATCCTTTAGCGATAATCAAATTAGGGGTCAGCCTTTTATTCGATAAAGCCAAAAAGACAGATGGGTCGAATGATGAACAGGCATCTTTGGAATTAATGAAGGATGCTATCGAGCGTGCGGATGCTGTGATCAAAGGACTGCTTGCTTTTTCTGATCCGCAAACAGAGACAAAAGCGTCCTATTCGTTAAAAACCATAGTTGAGGATGTTATCCTGCTCCTTCAACACGAATGCGAACAGCGTAAAATTGATGTCAAAAATGAACTTGTCGCTGATTTTGCCCCCATTCAGATGCAGCGGCAGAAAGTTCAGCAGGCTATTTTGAGTGTGTTGAACAATGCTATTGATGTGATGGACAATGGCGGTGATTTGACCCTTCGAATGGAAAAACAGCAAAGAACTGATGGTAAGCCAGGATTAGCCTTAATCATTGAAGATACAGGGCCGGGGATGCCAGAAGCGGTGCTTCAGCAAATCGCTGATCCCTTTGTGACCGAAAAAAAGAAATGGGAATCCTTAGGTCTAGGACTTTCTGTGGTCAAAACTGTGATGAGTGAGCACGAGGCAGAGCTCAAATTCGAAAATCGTGCAGAAGGTGGACTCCGTGTCAGTATGATTTTCCCGGAACCCTAAATAGAATGCTCTTTGTTTTATCACCAGCTAAAACCCTTGATTACACAAGCGACTCTTCACATTCAGTTTCCACTCAACCACGCCTATTAACACAAACTCGTCAGTTAGCAACAATACTTAAAGCTTTTTCTGTTAAACAGTTAGCAGAGCTGATGCATTTGAGTCAAAAGTTGGCAGAACTGAATGCTGAACGCTATCAAAGCTTTTCCACTCCCTTTACCGACAAAAATGCAAAACCCTGTTTGAAAGTATTCCGCGGAGATGTGTATCGTGGGATGCAAGTCGATCAGTACCTTAAAAAGGATTGGGACTATGCGCAGAAGCATTTGCGTATTTTGTCAGGGCTCTACGGATTGTTGCGTCCTTTAGATTTGATGCAGCCTTATCGTTTGGAAATGGGAACCAAGTTGAAAAATAAAAAAGCCCGGGACTTATATGGTTTCTGGGGAGAGCACATCACTCAGTTGTTGAATGAAGATGCTCGTTCCAGTAAATCTAAGGTGCTCATCAATCTCGCTTCGCAAGAGTACTTCAAGGCGATTCGTCCAAAATTACTGGATATCCCGGTAGTCACGCCTGTTTTTAAAGAAAATAAGCAAGGTACGCTCAAAGTGATTGCATTGTTTGCTAAGCGGGCGCGCGGCTTGATGGCAGATTTTGCTATTCAAAAACATTTAACCGAACCCGAAGGGCTCAAGGCCTTTTCTAGTGAGGGCTATCGATTTGATCCTAAAAAATCCTCAGAGACGGAGTGGGTTTTTGTGCGCAATAAGAAATCATAACTCTTTGTGTCACAAAGTGTTAAGGGTAAAGTGTTCTTGACAGTCTCTAGGGCAGTACGGTATCTTATGTTACATAATATATTAAATTATATTATTTAATACTTTGATTGCTTTTGAAAAAGAGTACGGTCGCAATGTTGCGGGGCTAC
>JAJDCC010000066.1 GCA_029261015.1 Candidatus Omnitrophota bacterium
CTTGGCATAGGGCCGTGTGATTTTTCTCTTGGTTGTGTGTTTTGACGTTCTCGATTTAGCGGTTTTAGCAGGCGCATCTTTAGGTTGAGACGCTTTGTACTTGGCCTCTTTAGCTCGCACATCTTTGACCAGTAATTTCAACTCTTCTTGGGTCAAAAAGCGTCCCTGTCCAGAAGGTAAAGCTCCCAGCTGTAATGGACCAAATGCGGTACGCGTTAAGCCCATCACCCGATAGCCAACGATTTTACAAATACGGCGCACCTCACGCTTCTTCCCTTCGCGCATCAGCATACTTATGCTTTTATGGCCCACGCCTTTTATTTTTTCTGCGCGGGCTTTGCCCTCTTCAAGAAAGACCCCCTTCATTAACTTCTGCGCAGCCTCCAACTCCAAGGGCTTATCCAACGTCACCGAATACCATTTATCGACACCATAACGTGGATGCAATAGCTGGTTCGATAAATCACCATCATTCGTAAACAATAAGAGCCCTGCCGAATCACGATCTAAACGCCCTACTGGAAATACCCGCGTGGATTTATTTCCCTGATCACGATTACCCGAACTCAATTTGCGAGGTAATAAATCAAACACCGTCTTCTTGGCAAAACGATCCGCAACCGTTGTCGTATATCCAATGGGCTTGTGCAACATATAAAAAACAGTTTCCTGTTTCTTAATACGCACTCCATTGATGCGAATATCATCAATGAGAGGATCTACTTGAAAGGCGAGATTTTGAATGGTCTCATCATTCACCGTCACTAAACCTTCTACAATGATGGCTTCGCATTTACGGCGTGAATCGATTCCTGCTAAGGCTAAAGCTCGAGCTATACGCATTATTTAAGGATACACTTCTGTGTTGGGATAAAAGGCCGACCATGCAAACCAGTAGGCTTGCACTGCTGGGATCAACCGATTCTCTTCATCAAAAATTTCAATACTCTCAGCTTGCCCGTTATAAATGATTTGCAGCCGTTGGCCTGCAAACTCATCTTCGATGACCTGCTGATGAGGCAATCGAATGAACGGATAAGCCCTGGCTTGGCCCTCTATGACAATTCCGGCCACCCAATCTTTTTTCTTTAAACGATTGTCTTGGTGATGTATGGGGAATAATAAATGAGGCTTCTTATTGTATTCTGCATAAGGATCTTTGAAATAATCCCGCTCAAAACGCTGATTAAACCCAATCACATCCGTACGGGGATATCGCTTTGACCACTCATCCCAGCTTGTATGCACCACTGGCAGCCACTCTAACTGCTTCCCCTGAAAATGTCCAGACACAGCTTCCCTCTTAAGCTGCGACCATAAACTCTCGGTTTTACGATCAAAGAACAAGACTCCAGATTTGTAGATCAGTCCAGAAACCCCAAAATCCATCCGTTCCCCATCCACTAAGGCGTTGAAGACCATGCCAGTTCCACTTAAAGGACAATAGGTTACAGCAATTGGCTGCCCGCCTACGACATCATTGACCACCTCATGCCAATTCAACATACGGATCGGATAAGCACGAGCATGCCCATGGATCAGCACTCCCAACACACGATCTTCAGGGCCTAGAAAATTAATCCTTTTGCCCCATACAGGCACAGGATCCGTCAGCGTGGGAATCTCATCTTTAAGCGGACCGCCTGCGTAAATTTGCTCTTTAGGGACAGAAAGATTGGAAAGGTCAAAAGCCTGCACAGATACGCTAGCGCATAAAAAAAGCACAGCCGTTAATGCGATGCGCATCAGGAAGTGGCTGAGTCGATCTGAGGATGTTTCAGTTCCCATGCAAAAACCCATACCGTCATGATGACATTAGTGGTCAAAATAATCGGAATGGTCAGCTTCAAAAAAGTATCACTGAAGGGAACGTTGTGTGTCAACGGCATCGTAGCTAATACGGCTGACGTCAACCCTCTCGGGAAAAAAGCCCACATCAGTTGGCGTGGATATGGCGCAGGTTTGCGCTGGATGACATAAATGCCTAAAGCGCGCGCTATACACAAAATGGCTGTAAAGCCAATCATCAACCATCCGGCTAATCCCTGTACGTACTCAATCTGGAATAGCACACCGATATAAACAAAGAAGAAACTCCGCACCAAGAATGTCAATTCGGCATGAAACCACCTAACGGTTTCATCGGCCACCTTTTCAATTTCTTCAGGTTCGGTATGCACCAGATGCCCAAAGACAAGAAACTTTGGTAAGTGACCACTATTACTGATCAACAATGCTAAGAAGAAAACGGTAAGTTCGCCACTGCCACCTAACTTATGCACTGTGCTGAAAGTGAGCACTAAAATAGCAAAGGTCCATAGATAGGACAATGGCCTCACCTTGGTCCACTCCAATACATTCAGCCATATAATCCCCACAACAACCGCGCTGACCATACCAATCGCAACATCCAGAAACAGTTCCCGTAAAGGCGTTGTGGATACCAACTCAAGACCTACCTCTACGTCCAGTAAAGCCGTCATCACAACCACAGCTATAGTGTCACTGAAAACAGATTCTATTGTCAGGAGAGCTTTAACATCTTCGGGCGAACGGGATCGTTGAATGGTAGGAATGACAATCGCACTCGATGTACAACCAATCACCGTACCAAACATCAAACTGGTCAAAATGGGTAATTTCAACCACACCACACAAGCAATGGCCACACCTATTTGGCTTAGGAAAAAAGAAACTAAGGCAATCAAGAATGCATTCTTAAACTGCCCTTTGATCTGATCAAAATCTAATGACAAGCCCCCTTCAAACAAAATCATGATGATGGCTAAGGCCCCAAAATAGGGCGCAACGCCTTGGGCTAGATTTTGTTGCTCAGGCCCCAACCATTGCCCAATGATTACGCCTACACCTAAAAGGATCAGCACATCGGGAATACGGAATTTCTCAAAAATAAAACCTGACAGGAATCCCGTGACAATCACGAGTCCTATCAGGTTTAAAAAAATGTCTACGCTAAAGAATGATGTATGCATAACTGTTGCTATTGTAGTGCTAACTGCGCTTCAACTCAAGTTATGCATCAAGTGGGGGCTCTTCCATCACATAAAAGACATGCACGAAGATAGCCACAATGCCCACCCATTTGGCAGATTCCTCTACCACGACTAAATCTCCTACGCTCCATCCAGCCAGAATTGAGTGCATCAAACCCAAATCCACAGCCACTGACAATGAAAACGCCAGCACCATAACCACCAACCAGCAATAGCCTTTTTTGAGCAAAAAGTTCTGATAGACCACACCCCAAGCTCCAAACATCAATCCATATATCCCCACGATAAGTCCTTCTGCAATCCCATAACGATCGGTGAGGTATTCATGAATCAGCAAACGATCGTCCAATCCTAGAAGCACAAACAACACAATTCCCACAATATAAAACCCTGCTTCACTTACGGTCACAATCGACGTGTGGGATAAAATACGGTGGTATCCATGCGCAAACAAAATAGCTGTCGCAAACCAAAGCACAATCCCCATATCTGACATAAAACCAACAAATGGCGCCAGCTTGCCATACGTCACCACATCTTCAAATACCGAATGGACGGATAAAGGAAACTGCTGACCATAGAGGAAAGGCACCACAATCACTAACACCAAAGCACTCAATAACATGAGGTTCGGGATAATTCGTTTTTTCCATGCGTTTAACATATTTGCCTCACTGTTGTCTCAACCTCTTACAAGCTTATGTAATCGCGCGGACAAATGCCAAGGCTAAGCGGCAATAAAGTGTGGATAGTAGGTAATATTTTGAGGGTTCGTGCGAAAAATCACTTATTCTTGGACAAACTGGAGAGGGCCATACCAAGTTTCTTCCTGGCAGAATTTTCCCCGTTCAGAATGTTTCACCCAATACTGATTTTCATCAGGACAGAAATAAGCCACTGTTTCTGTACGGAAGGGCGAGAATAAAGTCCCCAAAGAATGGAGTGTCAATTTCTGCATTGTTTGGTTTTGGCGACAAGAAGCATTGAGATAACTTTCCGGCAACAAACCTTCACGGTATTCCCATTCAATCGCGGGAGTCGCTGTAGTTTTTTTGACCGACCAGTCATGGATGAGCAGGTCACGCAAAGCCAGATCACGCTGTGGGCTATGTTCTGCCAATGTTGCGCAACCGATACAACAAATGAATAAGAGACTAGGCCATTTAAAACGCATGCTGTCATTATACAAAAAAAGGCTTACGCGTGAACGTAAGCCTTAATTAGGCATAGGGGAGTAGCAACTTTTAAATATCCCCATCTATCAACTCCCAAAGATCACGATAAGCATTTGCTCGTGGACAACGCTGTCTTTTAGCTGACTCTGTCAGACTGATACCACTTTTAAAGCTATTAAACACATCGACTGGCATGATGTAAAATGTGCCACATTCTTGAACAAACAATATCGCAATATCAAAATCATCAGCCCCATAACGAAATCTGAGCATACGACTGCGATTAGTCTTGGTGCGTCTTACATCAACCGTATACAGATCTTTGCTAGCATCGTACCAAGCGCTTTTGACCTGAATACGCAAAAGTTGCCCTTCGATATCCACAGCGATGTCGTAAGGCAACCTATCACCGACTGGGTGCAGCACACGATAACCACGCTTGAGCAATTCCGTGGTCACAGCAGATTCTGCAATGTCGGCTTTTAATTTGGTATCCATAACAAAAAAAGACTGAGGCAAACTGCGCCTCAGTCTTATCGTCTTTTCTTAATTGGTTGCGGGGATCGGATTTGAACCGATGACCTTCGGGTTATGCTTACCACTTCAGCTTTAACTGCCTCGATAAATCGAGTTTGTGGTCTGGACTATACCTTCATCCTTCAATTTCTAAGGATGCTCACCGTCTAGTCTCTACACCTTCCTACCCAAATTGACGGTAGGCTTGGCTCGGTATTGCCACCTGCGAACAGGAAAGGTTTCACCGAATTTGATGAGTTTCACACGAAACTTACGAATCGTGCAGCCCTATTTTCTTGAGCCCGACGAGCTACCTGGCTGCTCCACCCCGCGGTGAATGTTTGACTATTATAGCTCGGATAGGTGATAAGTCAATGACCTAAGCCTTAATCCCTGTGCTTACTCGTTTTCTGCCTTTAGAGGGATGACCACCTCATTAGGCCGCGAGTACTTAAAAGTAGAACGAATCATCCCTTCGATATACGTATCGTCTTCGGTCAGTCGTTCTTTTTCTTGCTGATAGTGCTCAAAATCTGCATCAAGAACGGCGAGGCGTTGATCGACTCGCCTTTCTTGAAAATGCATCTGTACAGAATGCCAGGCATCCGGTCCAAAAATCACAGCGCACAATATCACTAACCAAAGATACCGACGCACCCACTTGAAAAATTCCATGAAAATTCCTAGGAAGGATCAATGAAACCGATACACGAATCAAGCAACAGACAACGCCTTACTGAAACAAAGGCCAATCTGCACCTGCGTAGTGCGCCTTGTCACCCAAGATTTCCTCGATACGCAAAAGCTCATTGTATTTCGCAATGCGCTCGCTGCGAGAAAGCGATCCTGTTTTGATCTGACCACAGTTGGTTGCCACAGCTAAGTGCGCAATGGTCACATCTTCTGTTTCGCCAGAACGGTGCGACATGATGGTGCCATACTTTGCTTGTTTGGCCATGTTAATGGCTTGCAACGTTTCGGTTAAGGAACCAATTTGGTTCACCTTAATCAGAATCGAATTAGCCGTTTGTGCATCGATACCTTTTTTCAATCGCTCAGGGTTGGTCACAAATAGATCGTCACCCACGATTTGCACTTTGTTGCCAATGGTTTCTGTTAAGAGTTTCCAACCATCCCAGTCATCTTCGCCTAATCCATCTTCGATGGAAACAAGCGGATACTTGGATGCCCAACTCTGGTATTCCTTAATCAAATCAGCTGCTTTAAGTACGGTATCTGGGTCGGACTTGAAGAAACGATACCCATCGGTTCCGCCCCACTCTGTCGCAGCACAGTCTAAAGCAAGCATAATGTGTTTACCTGGTGTATAACCAGCTTGCTCAATCGCCTGCATCACCACCTGAATACCTTCTTCATTCTTGGCCAGGTTAGGAGCAAAACCACCTTCATCACCCACTGAAGTCGCCTGCTTCTGAGATTTAAGGATCTTCTTAAGCGTTGCAAAGACTTCAGCTCCCATACGCAATGCTTCTGAAAAAGAAGGCGCCCCAATAGGCATGATCATGAACTCTTGGATATCTAGAGTATTGTCCGCATGCGCCCCACCATTAATGATGTTCATTAAAGGTACAGGCAGTACACGCGCCTGATCGCCGCCTAGAGACTGAAATAAAGGAAGGTTACGCGCATTAGCCACCGCATTAGCTGCTGCTAATGAAACCCCTAAAATGGCATTGGCGCCAAATTTGGATTTGTTGGGTGTGCCATCTTCTGCTAGGAGCTTCGCATCTAGGGCCTCTTGGTCAGAAACATCGAATCCCTTTAATGCTCCGGCAATCGGGCCATTCACATTCGCAACTGCGGTTAATACGCCCTTGCCTAAATACCGTTTCTTGTCAGAAATATCACGTAATTCTAAAGCTTCATGGGTTCCAGTGGACGCCCCCGAAGGAACGGCTGCGCGGCCCCATGCACCGCTTTCAAGATGGACATCGACCTCGACTGTGGGTTGCCCCCGGGAGTCGAGTATTTCACGTGCTTTAACAGATTTGAGTTTGAGTGTAGTATTCATAGTGTGGCGATTATAACGCTTGCCTATATAAAGAACAAGTGGTTAATACTTTTATAAAGATGCTTTAAAAAGTTTATAAAAATAGCCCCATTCATTGACACTGAATTCCGCTAGATGGTATAGTCTAAAACACTATGGCGCGTAAATTAAATCTCCTCGAACGACTCCAGATCTTTTGGGAAATGCATTGGCTCAAGATCGTCATCGTCTTGTTCCTTATAGCTGCTATGGCTTGGCCGATGTACACCCTTTCCAATATCGACTCTTATCAACGCACCTATCTGATTGCTTTGATGTCAATGACCCCCATCCAGGGTGCCGTACACATGGCATTATTTGCCTTTGTGCTGTGGTGGATTCACCACGGTGGCGGTGGCGGCTTCGGCAACATCAGCGCCAAAAAGACCAAAGCCACAAAAGTCAATATCAAGTGGAATGAAGTTGTGGGTATGGAAGAGGCTAAAAAAGAAGCCTGGGAGATCATCGAACTCCTAAAGGACCACAAAAAACTGCAAGAAATGGGTGGCAAGGCCATTAAAGGATTACTGCTGTCAGGCCCACCGGGTTGTGGTAAGACCTACCTGGCAAAGGCCATCGCCACAGAAGCTGACCTTCCCTTTGTCTCCGTTTCCGGATCAGAATTCATTGAAGTGTTTGTTGGAACGGGACCTGCTCGTGTAAGAACCATTTTTAAGAAGGCTCGCCAAATGGCCCGCATAGAGGGTGGCGCTATTATCTTTATTGATGAGCTGGACGCTGTGGGGACATCACGGAGTGCAGATCTTGGCTTTGGCGCACAAACTGAGCGTAACAATACGGTCAATGAGCTTTTGGTTCAGATGGATGGTTTAGCCTCATCGCAATACAATATCGTTGTTATTGGTGCCACAAACGCAGCTGAAGACACTTTGGATCAAGCCCTGCTACGTCCCGGCCGTTTGGACCGTAAAATTTATGTCGACCGCCCTGGCTTGAAAGATCGTGAAAAACTCTTAGAGTTCTACCTAGGCAAAGTCAAAACAGATCCAGAATTGAGCGTGCCACAGTTAGCAAGGCGCACTGTGGGTAAGTCAGCTGCTGAAATTGAGAACACCGTTAAAGAAGCCGCCTTAATTTCTGCACGCGATAAGCGCAAAGCGATTACTTATAAAGACATCTCCGGAGCCATTGAGCGCATTGACTTAGGCTTTAAGGACAACCGTGATGCGCATGAAGATGATCTAAAGTGGACAGCTTATCATGAAGCCGGACACGCTTTAGTGACCTATTTGCTGCATCCAACAGACGATGTCTTCAAAGCATCGATCATCTCACGGCGCAGTGTTCTCGGTGTGGTTTGGCATATTCCTCGTGAAGAACGTGTGCATGAAGATCGTGACAAATTGATCGCCAATATCAAAACAGCCTTGGCTGGTTATGCATCTGAGAAAATTGTTTTTGGACGCACCGCTACGGGCGTCAGTTCTGACTTTCACAAAGCCACGGTCATTGCTCACAGTATGGTCTGGCAATTTGGTATGGGAACCAATGGCTTTATCGGAAACTTTGAAGCGCTTGTAGGCTCTTCTATGTTCCGCGGCGCCGGCTCTGGTGATAAATTGTCTGAGCGAGTTAAAGAACAACTCAACGAAGAAACCAACAGAATTCTCAATCAATGCCTCAAAGAAGTAGAAGAACTCCTCAACAAAGAACGCACCTTGTTGGATGATTTTGCTACAGAACTGCTAGCTAAGAAAGAACTTGAGTACGATGAAATTGAAGACATTTTTGTGCGCCATGGCAAACAACGTCTTTTCCCTACCCTAGAAAAACCTCAAAATACTGACACTGAAGCAGCCTAATCACATTAGGTGATCGATATGGACTTCGCTCGCATAGCAAAAACGACTGTCTGTTGTGCGCTGCTCTTAACCGGATGCAGCATTGATCCTACATACAACAAAAGCAATATCCCAGAATCTCTCACGAATCTTTACGCCGAAGAAGGCATCAGCCCTGAATCTAAGATTATTGGAGACACTATTGCGATACACATTGAAAAAGAAGGCCTACTTTTGAAGGTAGGCGGACAGATTGGTGTGGGCCCGGAGTTTGATGAGATTAGCCGCATCCTTATCGTTAACTTACATCGAGTCTTGTTAAGTTCGGATCGCAAAATCAATTTTTATGTCATGCTTTTTTCAGATCCTAGCATTCCTGGCGCGTACCTCACTATGGTGCGCTATGCCAAAGATCTTTATCTCACTTATGTCAGCCGCATCAGCACAGAAGAATTTTTTGATCGCACTGTTTATGATTTGCATTATTTAGGTCCGCAAGCTTCTTTGTCTTTAGACACCTATATTCAGCGTCAGATTGAACTTTCTGAATTCCTAAGCTGGCAACTAGCCAAGCGTGTCCAAAATAAGCTGGTGGAGCAATTTAAGGAGAATTCGGATGTGCGTGTGGGGACAGGCTTAGGTGAATTTCAGGATCGGGAATTCCGGTTCACGGTGAATGTCCTTTCGCAGAATAAGGAAGAACCTCTAGACGATCAGACTTATGAAGAAATTTTTGATACAGCAACCAGTGAGATTGAAGAAGTTTTGAGCAGTTATGAATATCAAGAATTTGATACCGTTAAGATTATTCATCAACCCACCGGCCGCCACATGAGTTTACCCAAAGCCCACTTAAATATTCTTCAATAGAATCCTGGAACACAAAAAAAACACCGCACCTGATTAAAGTGCGGTGTTCATTTTATGAAGATTAAAAAAACTAGCCGGTTACTTTGATCTGCCTACCAATAATTCTCACCTTACCGGATAGCATCATTTGAATGGCTTTAACATAAAGCACATGCTCCACTTTATGGATTCGCGCTAATAGGCGCGCTTCATTATCTGTAGATTGTACGGCTACAGGTTCCTGAACCAATACCGGACCATGATCTACTTGTTCATCCACTAAGTGCACTGTAACCCCGGTGTATTTCACACCCCAAGATAATGCATCTGCAACTGGAGTCTTTCCAGGAAAAGCCGGCAATAACGAAGGATGCACATTTAAAATACGTCCCCGATACCGGGTCACAAAAACAGGCGAAAGAATACGCATGAAACCAGCTAAACACACAAGGTCCACACCTTGATCATCTAATAAGCGTAACAGTTCAAGCTCATAATCCCATCGGGATGCATAGCTTTTAGGATCAACAAATACAGCTTCAATTCCAGCTTTTTTGGCTCTTTGCAGTGCCTTCGCCGATTCGTTGTCACTGATGACAATCCCTATGTCGGCTTTAATTTTCCGCGCACTGTGAGCATCCAAGATAGCCTGCAAGTTGGTTCCTTGACCAGAACAGAAAATCGCAATGACAGATTTCTTCTTTGCGGCCGTTTTCTTTTTAACCGTCTTTTTTGCTGTACGCGTTGCCATAATTTATCCTTAGGCTGCAATCGCCTGATCTAGACGCTTAGCGAGCTCTTCTTTGGGGAGAACCCCTACCACACGATCCACTTCCTCGCCCCCTTTGAAAATCAAGAGCGTTGGGATATTCATTACTTGGAAACGACCAGCAACTTGCGGGTGGTCATCAACATTCAATTTTCCTACCTTGGCTTTACCCTCATATTGCTGTGCCAACTCTTCAACCACAGGAGTAAGCATTCGACATGGACCACACCAAGCCGCCCA
>JAJDCC010000067.1 GCA_029261015.1 Candidatus Omnitrophota bacterium
TACGCTTAAAGCGCTTGAGGTGTTGCAACAGGCTGAAGTTATTTTGGTCGATCGCTTGGTCTCTAAATACATTTTAGAGCGTGCTGCGGATAAAGCTAAAGTGGTGTATGCCGGTAAAGCCCCAGATGGTGCACGGCAGTCTTTTAAGACCCAGCAAAACATCAATGCCAAACTCATCGAATTGGCTCAGCAAGGCAAGCGCGTGGTTCGTCTTAAGGGTGGGGATCCGATTTTATTTGGGCGCGGGGCAGAAGAAGCGCAAGCTTTAGCGAAGGCAAAAATTCCTTTTGAAATTATTCCGGGCATCAGCTCAGCCATTGCTGCTCCGGCATATGCGGGTATTCCGATCACGCATCGAGATCATGCCTCTTCTTTTGCGGTAGTGACAGGTCATGAGAGGCTTAAAGATTCTGACTCTGTGACATTGCCCGAGGTTAAAGCCGATACGTTGGTGTACCTCATGGCAGTGAAAACATTGCCTCGTGTGGTGAAGCAGTTGCAATCACATGGTTGGTTAGCCAAAACACCGGCTGCTTTAGTGCAGTGGGGGACTTGTCCCTGGCAGCGCACTGTAGTGGCAACGCTTGCCACAATAGTCGAAAAAGCTAAAGAAGCCAAAATTACAGCACCTGCTGTATTGGTGGTGGGTGATGTGGTCAAAGTCCGCAAAGAGATTGCATGGTTTGAGAAATTGCCGCTTTTAGGCAAACGCATATTGGTGACGCGTCCGGCGCAAAGTCATTCACAATTGCGCGATCAGCTGATGGCGCTGGGTGCCGATGTTGATCATGTGCCCGCTATTGAATTAGCAGGATTGAAACCGGATAAAACTTTACGCAATGCTGTGGCGAGTTTGCCAAATACCGACTGGATTTTTTTAACTAGCCCTGAGGGCGTGCGTTTTTTTGTTGAGTTGTTAAGGCGATTGCGCCGTGATGTGCGGTCACTTGCCGGCTGTCATATTGGTGCTGTAGGGCGTAAAACGGCTGATGCTGTAGCAGCCTATGGGTTGCATGTGGATTTTGTGCCGCGCAGCTTTTCGCATGAAGGCATGTTGAGTGATTTGCCTAAGCGCAGTTTAGCGGGTAAAAAAGCACTTATCTTTGCTGCTAAACGGTCACGTACGGTATTAGCAAAAGGCCTCAAAACCAAAGGGATGTTGGTTGAACAATTGGCTTTGTATGATACGGTGATGCCAAAAACATTTAAGACCCATATCGTTGATTTGGTGCAAGAGCCTTTTGACTTAGTCAGTGCGACTTCAAGCAGTTGTGTGGAGCACTTATATGAAGCGCTCAAAGGATCGCGCGGTAAATTTAAAAAATTACCTTTCGCATCTATTGGGCCTGTGACATCTGCAACAATTCGCGAATTAGGTGGCCAGGTTATTTTAGAAGCCAAAGAATCGACAGCAGAGGGTTTATTGCAGGCGATGATTCAACATGCCAATAAACGCAAAGCGAAGCAGAAGTCATGAGGATTTCTACCCGCTTCACTCATCCGGCTTTTGATGTGATGCTTAGCTCACAAGGTTTAAGTAAGTCGCGTCTCATTTTACCTTTATTCATTGTGGATGGGCTTAATCAGAGACAGCCCATTGAGGCATTGCCAGGACAGTTTCGGTGGTCTGCTGATACTGTAGTTGAAGAAGCACAGCGCATTGCAGATTTAGGGATTCCGGCTGTGTTATTGTTTGGTCAAAGTCCGCAAAAAAATGCACAAGGCTCCTTGGCTTGGCAGGCAGACGGAACGGTGCAGCGAGCCATTCAGGCGATTAAACAAGCCGTGCCGCAATTATTCATCATCAGTGATGTGTGTTTGTGTGCTTATACAGAGCATGGTCATTGTCGTGTGTTAAAAGAGGATGCTACTGATCCTTCTGAGTGGTTAGTGGCCCCTACATTAGATGCGATTGCCAAAACGGCTTTGTCTCATGCGCAAGCAGGGGCAGATATGGTGGCGCCTTCTGATAAAAATCCAGGTAATGTGAAAGCGATTCGCGCGTTACTTGATGTTCAAGGTTTTGAGTCATTGCCGATTTTATCGTACACATTGAAGTATGCGTCTGCATTTTACGGACCGTTTCGTGATGCGGTAGATTCCTCTCCACAGTTTGGCGATCGGCGCAGTTATCAAATGGACCCGCATCAATCACATGATGTTTTAGGATTAGTGAAACAGGATTTAGCTGATGGTGCGGATGCTGTGATGGTGAAACCTGCAGCGCCTTATTTGGATGTGGTGCGCCAAACAAAAGATGTTTTTGACGTGCCTTTGGCTGCGTATCAGGTGAGTGGTGAATATGCTATGATCAAAGCCGCTGCTGCCCGTGGGGCGTTAGACGAGACTAAAGCCATGATGGAAATGTTACAGGCTATTCATCGAGCCGGTGCGGATTGGATCATTACTTACTGGGCCAAAGAATTTGCTGCATTAGAAAACACAGACGCATTATGATGAATCGAACTGAAGCAGAAAAATATTTAGTTGCTGGAGTCAACAGTCCTGTGCGTGCCTATAAGCATGTGCAAGATGCGCCTGTATTTATCGAGCGAGCTGAAGGTGCTGAGGTGATTGACACTGAGGGCAACCGCTTGATTGATT
Organism: Candidatus Omnitrophota bacterium; assembly: GCA_029261015.1. Taxonomy (GTDB): domain Bacteria; phylum Omnitrophota; class Gorgyraeia; order Aquiviventales; family Aquiviventaceae; genus JAJDCC01. The sequence goes on from JAJDCC010000067.1 coordinate 2,605, forward strand.
TCATTATGGGATGGGGGCCATTAATTTTGGGACACGCGCATCCTGCTGTTGTCAAAGCAGCACAGCAATCCCTTGCCAATGGCGCATTGTTTGGTTTAACGCATCCTGCTGAAGTGCATTTAGCTAAAAAGATTGTAGAAGCGGTTCCGTCGGTTGAGCGTGTGCGGTTTACCGTATCCGGTACTGAAGCTTGCATGACAGCGGTGCGTTTAGCGCGACATGTGACAGGTTGCAGTAAAGTCTTAATGATTCACGGTGGCTATCATGGTCACAGTGATGCTTTATTAGTGGGACAAACCCAAGGGATTCCTGATTCGATTGCCACTGAAACGCTGCATGTGCCTTTTGGCGATATGGCGGCATTGCAAAAAGTGTTTACCGAACATGGCAAAGAGTTAGCCTGTTTTATTTTAGAGCCGGTAGCCGCGAATATGGGCGTCATGGAACCGGATTTAGCGTATCTGAAACAAGCGCGACAACTGACTCAAGATACACAGACATTGTTGATTTTTGATGAAGTGGTGACCGGGTTTCGGTTGCATTATGGATGTGCGCAAACCTTATTTGATGTGACTCCTGATTTGACGACCTTTGGCAAAATTATTGGCGGAGGGTTACCGATTGGGGCTGTCGGAGGTTCGCAGAAGCTGATGTCGCATTTGGCTCCTGAAGGCCAAGTCTATCATGGAGGGACCTTTGCGGGGTCTCCTGTGAGCATGGCAGGTGGTTTAGCCGCACTAAACGCCTTACAGCAAGAAGGTGTGTATGCAAAAATCAATGCATTGGCCGAGTCCTTGCAAAAGGGGTTGCTCAGTGTGGCTCAACAATGTGATGTGCCGCTTAAAATTCATCGCCAAGGGTCGATGCTGACTGTCTTTTTTTCAGACGGGCCGATTCAAGGGGTGGATTCTGTGAGCAACTCGCAACGGGATGTGTTTGCAGCATGGATACGTGGTTTGCGTAAAGCTGGGGTGTTGGCGCCGCCGTCGCCTTATGAAGGCTGGTTTATCAGCACTGCTCACACACAAGAACACATGGATCGAGTGATCGAAATTTCTGAAAGCTTATGGTCTGCGGACGTGAATGTAAAGATTAAATGACAACAGCAACACAGGACAATCATTCAGCAGTACCGGTCGATACAAAAGGGCCCTATATCCAGCGCCTTTTTTCAACGATAGCATCGCGCTATGATGTCTTTAACCGTCTTGTGACTTTTGGCATGGATGTGGGGTGGCGTGATCAGGCCATGGCCTTGGGCGATGTGCAGCCAGGGCACGCGGTTCTAGATGTTTGTGCAGGTACTGGAGATTTGGCTTTTCTGGCTGCAAAAACAGTGACGCAGTCCGGAACGGTAATCAGTATGGACTTTAATGCCGAAATGTTGCAGAATGGGCAACGTCGGCCTATTGCTCAAAAGTTGCCAGTTTCGTGGTTGCAAGCGGATGCGATGCAGATTCCATTCCCAGCGGCAAGCTTCGATCGGGTGACGATAGGTTTTTCAACGCGTAATTTGGTCGATCTCAATCAGGGGCTTAGCGAGATGGTGCGTGTATTAAAGCCCGGGGGCAGGCTCATCATTTTAGAAACAGGACGACCCTCGAATCCGATTGTGCGGCTAGGTTATTTTATGTTTTTGTTCACCGTAGCACCGGTCATAGGGTTTTTATTAACAGGCAAGACCTGGCCCTTTACCTATTTGGCTCGATCTGTGAAGGTGTTCATCACACCCTCTCAAATGTGTGAACGATTAGACAAGTTGAATGTTGAGTCGAAATATGTGGCACTATCCGGTGGGTTAGCCAGTTTATTTATTGCAAGCAAAGACAGTCAGTCATGAGCTCCGATACACAAACACAACAAACAGAAACCTCTCAAATGTACCAGCAGGCCATTGCGCCCATTGCTGAATTTTTGGGTGATGTCGATGCCTATATTGCCAAGAATCTCGAAGATCCATTGGCTCAGCGCGTGGTGTATTTGATCAGTGCAGGGGGCAAGCGTTTGCGTCCGGCGCTGGTGCTGCTATCAGGCAGTACTGGGCCTAATCCCAACCGGGAAGGTTTGATCGCAGCTGCAGCCGCATTAGAGCTCATCCATACAGCTACCTTGATACATGATGACATCATTGATGTGTCTGAGCTGCGTCGTCAGCAGCCGACATTTCACACCTTGTGGGGCACTGAGCGAGCCGTACTGACTGGGGATTATTTATATGCTACGGCGTTTCGTATGTTGGCCGATATTCAGGACACGGTGGTGACTCAGTGGGTCTCACAGGTGTGTCAGCGACTGTCATTAGGGGAATTGCGCGAGGTCGAAGCGCGCTGTCGGTTGGATTTGAGTGAAAAAGAATATTTTGGTATCATTCGGGATAAAACAGCTTCGCTCATTGAAGCCTGTTGCCGTATTGGGGCGCGTTTGGGTGGCTATGAACCCAGTGCTGTTGAGGCTTTTGGCACCTTTGGCGACTGTTTTGGATTGGCGTTTCAGATCGCAGACGATTGTCTGGATTTGAGTGGTGACACAGCAGAATTAGGCAAATCCATCCTCGCTGATTTAGATAAAGGAATCTTATCCTTGCCCATTTTGTATTTACTTGAGAAGATAGGGGATCGCGAAAAACAAGAATTGTTCGCTTCGTTGGAAGAATTGCAAGATGGAAAGCCCGCAGCGCGCATTCTGGATGAAGCGGTGATTCGACAAGTTGCTGTTAGGGCAGTCGAAGAAGGTGCTCTGAGTCGGGCGCAGCAAAAAGCAGCCTCATTGGCACAGCAAGCCCATGAAGCTCTTGCCACGGTGGCATCGAAAGATCAGCTAGACCGCTATCGGCAGCTGGCCACTTATGTCATTGCGCGGAGGAATTAATGAATCTTGGTTGGCCAGAACTTTTATTGATTTTTGGAATCATCGTCCTCATTTTTGGGGCTAAGCGTTTGCCAGAGTTTGGTCGTGCCATTGGTGAGACCATGCAAGAGTTTCAACGGTCCATTAAAGGGGAGTCCAAAAAAGACTCCAAGCAAGAGGAGTCTTCTTCGAAGGATGAGTGAAGAGCAAGCATCAAACGCGGCCTCAAAGTCAGCTTCAACAGAAACCTCTGATTCAGCTCCGCAGGCACAAACTCCAGAATTGACCCTTTGGGAAAAACTGGAATCTAAGTTCGGTCGCCGTGATTTATTGTTGCAGGGTGGCTGGGCATTTTTTTGGGTCTTTTGTGGTGGGTGGTTATTATCGAATCTCCGTTTTCTCTTTCCTAATGTGCTTTATGAGCCTACGCTTTCTTTTAAAGCCGGTAAGCCTGAAGATTTTCCGATTGGCGTTAGCAGCAAACTCAAGAAAAGTCATCGCGTGTGGGTGGTGCGTACCGAAGAAGGATTTTATAGTTTTTGGGCACGTTGTACGCACTTAGGGTGCACCCCCAGTTGGTTTGATGCTGAGCATCGTTTTAAGTGTCCCTGTCATGGTTCTAACTTTAATGCCGATGGGGATGTGATTGCCGGGCCAGCGCCAAAGCCTTTATGGCGTTGTGCGATTCGTTTGGCCGATGATGGTCAGATATTGATTGATAAAGCGCGCTTGGCCAATCAACCGGGTTCGCGCGAGCAGGGCGACTTCTTTTTAAATTATAAGACTGCATAAGTTAGGCGCATAAATCATTAGGGGAATGATGGCAAAGTTATCTGAACAGTGGAATACTTTCTTTAAACAAAAAGTCCAGAAAAACCCCATTTGGAAGTCCATCTTCCGCCACGATTTTTCCGATACGCCTCGCACACGTTTACAACGCATCTTCGGTAATGTCTTTTTACACATCCAACCCGTCCGTGTTTCTAAAGATTCCTTAAAGGTTACGTATACCTGGGGTTTGGGGGGGATCGCGTTTTATCTCTTCATGGTTTTGGTGGTGACGGGGGTTTTATTGATGTTCTACTACCGCCCAACCAGTCACTTTGCTTATCAAGACATTAAAGACCTCACTTTCGCCGTCACTTTAGGCGGCTTCTTGCGCAACATG
>JAJDCC010000068.1 GCA_029261015.1 Candidatus Omnitrophota bacterium
CATGACCGCATGTTTATGACTCGGCTGGCCACCAAGATTGTCGAGTTGGACCGCGCTAAACTTTATAGTTGGAGTTGCGACTATCCGACCTTTTTAAAACGTAAAGAAGAGGCATTGCGTAACGAAGCTTTAGAGTGGGAACGTTTTGATAAAAAGTTGGCGCAAGAAGAAGTGTGGATTCGTCAGGGCATTAAAGCGCGTCGAACACGTAACGAAGGTCGTGTGCGGGCACTTGAGAGGTTGCGTGAAGAAAAGAAGACGCAGCGGCAACTGATGGGCAATGTGCGCATGAAAGCTCAGGATGCTGAGCGTTCGGGCCAGGTGGTCATTAAAGCTGAGAAAATCCATTTTTCCTATGGTGAACAGTGCATGATCAACGATTTTTCGGTGCGCATCATGCGTGGCGATAAAATTGGGGTGATCGGATCTAATGGTAGCGGAAAAACCACTCTATTGAATGTGTTATTGGGTAAGTTGGAACCGCAATCTGGCACCGTAAAGATGGGCACTAATCTTGAGATATCGTATTACGATCAGTTGCGAGAAGAACTGGATGGAGAGAAAACCGTAGCCGAGAATATTGCAGGAGAAACCCAAACGGTAGATGTAGCAGGTAAGCCGCGTCACATTGTAGGCTACTTGCAGGAGTTTTTGTTTTCGCCAGAGCGCGCACGCACTAAGGTCAAATTACTGTCTGGGGGTGAACGCAATCGGTTGATGCTGGCGCGGTTATTCACACGCACATCCAATGTTTTGGTGATGGATGAGCCCACCAATGATTTGGATGTCGAAACGCTTGAGCTGCTTGAGGATTTGTTGGTGAATTACTCGGGCACACTGATCTTGGTCAGTCATGATCGATCTTTTCTCAATAACGTTGCGTCTTCTACTATAGTGCTTGAAGGCAATGGCGTGATTCATGAGCATGCCGGTGGCTATGATGATTGGGTCATCTGGCGCGAAAAAGCGAAGCAGTACAGCGCAGCATCCAGCAAAGAGAAAAAGACAAAACCGAAAGCCAAGCCAGACATGCCCTCAGATGCGCCTAAAAAACTCACCATGAAAGAGAAGAAAGAACTCGAGACGCTTCCTGCTGTCATTGAAAAACTCGAGGCAGAACAGTCTCAGATTGTCGAACAGATGGCAGATCCTGCTTTGTATCAAAAAGAGCCGCTAAAGGTCGCTGAGTATAAAACGCGTTTGGAAGGAATTACCCAAGAACTTGATGCGCACTACCAACGGTGGGATGCTTTAGAGCAAATAAGAACACAAAGTCCTTAGAGGACTTGGGTGAGAAGGTTCTACCGTTTTCTAAACACATAACAGATATCTTCACAGGCATCTTTTGATCCGGGTATCCAATCCAGCAAGGCATCTACGGCAATATAGATCCCAACAATAAAGGGATTGCGCTCGTGACGTGCATGCCCAAACACCAAAGCCCCACGATAGGTTTTCACCAAATCAAACCCTCCTTCATCGAATAAATGCGTCCATTCTCTACGATCCAACACAGAGACATGGCCATCATCCGCTCGATAGGTGGTGTCGATATCAGGTGTTTTTGTGGCGTGTGTTTTTTGTCCACGCAATTGTTTCAGGGCATTGAGGAGGGAATTGGTGGGATTAGGTGTCGTAAAGATGCCGATGCCGCCGGGTTTGAGGATACGGTGAACTTCTTGGATTAAAGTCGATGGTTCAGGAATGTGTTCGAGCACCTCAGAACACACAACGACGGTTGCAGAGTGTGTTTCGGTGGGGATGCCTTCAGAAGCATTACCCAATTTTGTGGTAATGGGGATATCAAAACGCTTCAAATTAATATCCGCAAAGGCCAGCGAGACCTCGCTTAAATCCGTTGCCAAATAATTCCATTGGGGGCCTAGCACATTAAAAGCTAAACGCGTAATATCACCAGCACCGCAACCGATATCCACCACTAAGCCTGGTTTGAGATCAATTTTTTTAAGAGCTAGCGTAATACTGCGTCGGAGTTTCCACCAATAATAGACACGCATCACGCTCAGTTCGCTTGCGGCTTCATTTAAAGAAGCGCGGAAACAAAATTCATGTAATTGCTTTTGGCTCTCATCCATTTAGGCTTATTCTATGCGATGACAGCAGATATAGGAATCCCTTACTATTACTAAAATGTACTTACTTAGCAAGATCGGCGTGAGCAGCTACAATGGGTAACTCGAAGGATTGCGAATGTTTAGCTGCTGATGCGTATGTTGAGGAAAGAAGGCGTTTGTGAAGAAAAGTCGTGTTTATATAATAGTGCGCAACGATGATCCGTGTGCGTTTAGTGATATAGCTCAAGAGCGAAAGTTTCTTGAGCTCTTCGAGCGCTATCATGTCCCCCAAGTCCTTGCTGTCATCCCACAGGTGGTAGAGGACGCTCATGATGACCGTCCCCAAACCGAGCACCCCTTACACGAAAACCCCCAAGTGATTGAGTTGTTGCGTGAGTATCAGCAGAAGGGTTTGATTGAAATCGCTCAGCATGGATTCAATCACCAAACCAATATTTTTAGACCCAGTCGTAGTTATGATAGCCACTCACCCGATGCCTTCCCAGGACGTCCACAGCGTTGGTTGCCTTTTGATCCTGCTCATCCAGATGGCTATAGCGAATTTAATGGTTTGCCCTTAGAAGAGCAGCGCAAAAAAATAGTTGAAGGCAAGGCTTACTTAGAGAAATATTTTGGCCCCATAGAGTCTTTCATTTTTCCCTGGAATGGGCTCAATCGACCCTGCCTTGAATTGCTGCGTGATGCAGGGTTTAAAACGGTCCCTTGTGGAGATGATGAACACACAGTAGAGGGGCTACTGATGCTAGGGTGCTGTGATTGGAACATGGACAGGGTTGTGCAAACGATGCATGAGCGTCTTCAGGATAATGTGTCTTCATTGATTCAACTTTCATACCATTCCTGGTTAATCTGTGAAGAGGGAGAGAGTGAGCTGAGGCGCTTTCTAGAATTATTTGCAGATCATCCCCAGGTAACATTCATTACTCCAAGTCAAATTGCTGAAAAAGTTCCGGAAGCCTTAGAGTTTATCAAGCTGAGGGCTGAGGTGGTTCGTAAGGCGAAAGGGGTAAGCCAGTACTTAGAAGGCGATCATTGTGAAACAATACTATGTTATCGTTTTAGTAAAACGTACTATAAAATGCGGCTGGCAAAACTGGCAGTAGGTGGCGCTGTTTTAAAATTCATTCACAGACATAAGATACAGTGGTTGTCAGAAATGGTGTCAGATTTAAGGCATAAGCGAACACTCACCCAAAGGATGAAAACCAAGATTCAATCAGGCATTGAGTGTATTACCTTAGGGTTAAAGTTGTCCTTTATTGAGCAGATTAGAGATTGGGTAGGATTAGTGCCTATCAGTCTAAAACGATTCTGGGGGAATAGGGGCGATACTAGATTGGGAGTTTGCTTTGTAGCAGAAAACCCAAATTGGGGCGGTGTTGAAGTGCACACCATACAACTCATCAAGTATTTACTGAGTGTCGGGCATCGAGTGGAGTATATTTCAGCCCGCGATAATCAAGTAGACGAAGACATTAAGCAATTAGAATGTGAAGGGTTGCTGATTACTTATTCATCAGTAAGCGTGAGCCAGCAAAGCGCTAAAGCAGCGGCACTCTGGCGAAGTATTTTTTGGAATATTAAGAGTAGCATCCTCGTTTTACCTGCAACGTACACCACATTTGGAAGCTTCAGTTTCTTAAGGGCAGCACGCCGAAGTTTTAAACGGATCGTATCGATTCAACATACAATGCCCATGCCTCTACAGCCTGAAGCGACACATAAAGAACGGTTACAGCGCAAAATAAGGATGCGTGCATTGCAGCGTATTGCAGCAGTCAGTCATACCATTCGCGAGTCTTTGATCCATGATTGGGGATGCCCTGCCAGTAAAGTGGTCACTATTCATAGCGGAGTCACGCCTTCTCAATGCAATGTTTCAGCACAGATGCGTCTTAATGTGCGTAAAGCTTTAGGTTTTTCTGAGGATGCCATTGTTTATGGCATGATGACGCGATTGTCTGATGAGAAAGGGATCGATTTAGCCCTACAGGGTTTTGCCCGTTTGCGCGAGCAGGAGCCTGCTAAGTCCTTATTTTTGGTGATTGCAGGTGAGGGTGAGGAAGAAGAAGATCTAAAGCAACAAGCGCGTGAATTAGGGGTTTCAGATCATGTTATTTGGTTAGGGTTTCAGGAAAACCCCAAAGAGGTGTATGCCTTGTTGGATGCTTTTTTGGTGACTAGTCGTGAAGAAGGGTTGCCTCTTTCATTAATTGAAAGCATGGGGGCGGGTGTCATTCCTATTTGTTTTGATGTCGGAGGGGTGTCTGAGGTTGTGAGTGACCCACAGTTAGGGTGGACTATTCCTTTTGGGCACATGATGGAATTGACTTCAGCAATGCGGTCTGTTGCAGAAATGAGTATTAAAGAGAAACTAGGGTATCGCTTGCGGCTGCGTCACCATGTTCTAGACTCTTTTAAAAGAGAAACTGCAAACGCTTCATTTGAAGAACTTTTTTTCTCAGATAAAACAGGGTGGAACTATTATTATCATAAAATCAAAGGCACACTCCTTTCGTGGGCAGAGTTTGCTAAGTTGAATTTACGGTGTTCGCCGTTTGAAGAAATAAGAGAAGGTCTGCAACGAACTCATTTTGAAAAAGATCGACAGCATGCGCAACCAGGGGAGCGTCCTGTTGTGTGTGTGATTGAGGAAAGTCACAATTGGGGTGGAGCTGAAGCGCATACGAGAATGCTTCTAGATTATTTTGTAGAGCAAGGCTATGAAGTGGAATATGTCTCTGGGCGCACCAATCGAATGACTCCTCCAGAGGGTGTTCGTGTCATCAAGGCCGAGGTCAGTATTTTTGATGACGGCCCCAAAATAGCCGATGCTTGGTTGAGACTCTTTAAGCCTTTAAAAAGTCGAATTCTGATTTTTCCTACACTGGATATTGTCTTTGCCAGAAGCCTTGCCTTCTTAAAAGCGACTCGCCGTGCCTTTGATGATGTGGTCTATATTGAACACACCTTGCCTCCAGAGCTCCCTGAGAAGACCGTGAAAAAATATTTCAACGGAAGACTGCAGGGGTTTGGGCTTTGGTGGCATAAAGAACGATTGCGACGTAAGTTGCGAAGTCATGGAGCTACGCGCGTGGTGGCGGTGAGTGATGCTGTGCATCAAGCTTTCAGTGATCCTTCATGGGATTGTGCTCCTGAAAAGATCACAACGATTCGCAATGGAATCGATGTTGCCCGCTTCCAACTTTCTGAGGCACAAAGAAAAGCAGCGCGCCAGGTGTTCAATATTCCTGAGAGTGCTTTTGTTTTTGGTATGGTGACTCGGTTGAGCGAAGAAAAAGGTGTGGACCTTGCTGTGAGGGCTTTTGCGGATTACTGTGCAAAACCCGGTGTTCGCGAATCTTATCTAGTAATAGCTGGAACAGGCATTGATGACGAAATTTTGCAGGAGCTGGCAGAAAGCCTAGGCGTGGCAGATCAGGTGCGTTGGTTGGGGTTCCAAAAAGACCCTCTGGATGTTTATGCATTGATGGATGCTTTTGTGGCAACAAGCCGCGTAGAAGGGCTCCCCTTGGCTTTGCTTGAAGGCATGGCTGCCGGAGCGATTCCCATCATTTTCAGGGTGGGAGGGATGCCCGAGGTGGTGAGCGATCCGAGTTTAGGCTGGGTGGTGCCTCCACAAGACTTTAAGCTTTTTGCTCAAGCGATGCAGGAAGTTTCCCAACTGTCGCCCCAAGACGTTTCAGCCTACCGCGAGCGCATCCAAGCTCATATCACTGAGCATTTTGATCGATCCAAAATGTTTGGCGCCTTCGAACAGTTGATTCAATTGCAGTCCCACTAAAATCTACGAAAATAGCCCTAGTAAAAACTAGAGTATGTGGTATATCTAAGGAAGTTTTAGAGCCAGGCTTGTAGGGGCTATTCAAGGCACTTATTCGCATTAAGGAAAACGCATGGCAGCAGCTAAGAAAAAAGTGAAATCCATTGATCGGGAAAAACTTATCGGCCGTAGATGGAAAACAAGTGATATTCCCGCTATTGTTGCTTGTCAAAAAGCGTGTTACCCCGATTTTGCTTATGATGATCTTTGTGATGAGCGTAACTATAAGTTGCAGATGAAAGCGTTTGCTGAAGGACTTTACCTTGTCGAATATCAAGGTGAGGTCGTTGGGTATAGTGCTTCTCTTATCGTCACAATAGAAGACGACTGTTTCTATGATTATGCAGAAATTACAGGCAACGGAACTTTCACAACGCACAATCCCTCAGGAGACACTTTGTATGGAGCTGATATGGCCGTGTTGCCTGAATATCGGGGGCTTGGGATTTCCCGTATTTTATATACAGAGCGCAAGCGATTGTTGAAGCGTTTGAATTTAAGGCGCATGGTAGCCGGTGGGCGCATTCCTGGGTATGCTCGATTTTCTGGAAAACTCAGTGCAGAAGATTACGTGGCTCAGGTGGTTGCCGGTAAACGTGTGGATCCCACGCTCACCCCGCAATTAAAGATAGGGTTTACGGTTAAGGGCGTCTACATGGACTACTTAACAGATCAAAATAGCCTTAACTATGCGACAGCGCTTGAATACCCGAATCCTGACTATCATGTGTTGAGGCATCAAGTGGCGGCGTCTTCAAGTCGACGCAGTGTCCGCAAAGTGCGTGTGGGGGCTGTGCAGTATCGTATGCATGATTTGCACAGTTATGAAGACTTTGAACGCCAAGTGGATTTTTTTGTTAGAACGGCGCATTCTTATGGTTGTCATGTGATGAGCTTCCCCGAATTGTTCACTGCGCAGTTGTTCAGTTTATTTCCCAATTTAGATGGGCGTGATTCTGTGAAGAAGTTGATGGAGTATACGCCACGGTATGTTGAGCTTTTTACAAAGGCAGCCAAAGAGTATGGCATGCACATTGTCGGGGGCTCGCATCCTTTACAGCGAGGGCGTAAGGTATACAATTCCGCTTACCTGTTCACTCCGCAAGGACAAGTTTTCCACCAGGATAAAATACACCTAACGGCTGTTGAAACGGATCCTTGGCGTTTTACAGGTGGTGATAAGTTGCAAGTGTTTGATATTGGGGTAGCGCGCATCGGTATTCTTGTTTGCTACGATGTTGAATTCCCGGAGCTAAGTCGGTTGCTTGCATTAGCGGGTGTTGAAATTTTGATTGTGCCTTTCAGTACAGATGATGCCAAAGCATATATGCGTGTGCGCTACAGTGCTCATGCTCGATGCATTGAAAATGCCATCTACACAGTAATCTCAGGCAACAGTGGAAACCTAACACAGATTAATAGTTTTCTCATGAACTATGCTCATGCAGCCATACTCACTCCCAGTGACTATCCTTTCCCTCAGAATGCCGTGTTGGCTGAATCAGAGTCTCAGGAAGACCGTGTTGTTGTTGCAGATTTGGATTTAAGTTCGATTGTTCAAGTACGGGATCATGGAAGCGTCAGGCCGCTTCGGGATCTTAGAAAAGATCTCTATGAAGTCAAATCGTCGAAGAAAGTCGAAAGAGTGCGAGCATACTGATATGGATAGAACAAATCTTAAGCCTAGCAAAGGTCAGAAAAGTGGATTGAAGAAGCAATCATCTTTGGGCCCTGTTCCTGATTTGGAACAGCATGTTCCGGTGGATTGGTGGAACCGGATTTTTAATGCAACCTATCTAAAAACAGATGGGGATGTGGTGGATGATGAGAAAATTACCAGTGAAGAAGTTGATATTGTTTTGAAAAACTTGAACCTGGATAAAAGCGCTCGTGTGCTGGATTTATGCTGTGGTCAAGGTCGCCATGTGATGGAATTAGCGCGTAGAGGTTTTTCAGGGGCAGAAGGGTTTGATCGGTCACACTATCTGATCACCAAAGCACGCGAAAAGTCGCGCAAATTAGGTTTGGGGGTACGCTTTCGAGAAGGGGATGCCCGTAAACTGCCTTTTGCCAGTGATTCCTTTGATGCGGTGTTGATTATGGGCAATAGTTTTGGCTATTTCGAAACCATTAATGATGATCTCAAGGTGCTTTCAGGTGTGGCTAAAATCCTAAAGCCCAACCAGTTCATTTTGCTGGATTTGGCAGATGGAGAATTTTTAAGGAATAGCTTTCAGCCGCGTTCTTGGGAATGGATCAATAAGAAGCAGTTTGTGTGTCGTGAAAGAGAAATTTCAGACGATCAGGAACGGTTGATTTCTCGTGAAGTGGTGACAGATGTCAATAAAGGGGTATTAGCCGATCAATTTTATGCAGAGCGCCTTTATACAAAAAAAGAAATTGAGAAATTATTGGTTCAAGTAGGCTTCTCTGATATCGAGTTTTGCGATGAACTAGAGACATCTTCAACACGGAATCAAGA
>JAJDCC010000069.1 GCA_029261015.1 Candidatus Omnitrophota bacterium
AGGGTATCTATCATCACATTGCCCACATGAAACACTTGAGAAGCCAACACCCCTTCGCGTTTCAGATTAGTCAGACCATCTTCTTCACTCACAAACAGATAGTCGGATATCGAATCGGTCACAATGCGGTTTATCTCTTCGGGCATAGCTCGATCATGACTGCGTAAACCCGCTTCAACATGCGCAATTTTGATATTCATTTTGGCCGCAACCAACGAACAGGCCAATGTAGAATTCACATCACCCACAACAATCAATAAATCCGGTTTTTTCTTCAGAGCCACTTCTTCAAACGCCATCATGATTTTGGCTGTTTGAGTGGCATGTGATCCTGAGCCTAGGCCTAATGAAATTTGCGGCTTGGGAATTTTTAATTCTTTAAAAAACACATCAGACATCTGAATATCATAATGTTGCCCAGTATGCACCAGCGTCACTTGAAACTCTTCTTTATAGGTCTTCAGCACACGCATCAAAGGCGCAATCTTCATGAAATTAGGCCGTGCCCCTGCAATAATCATTATCTTCTTCATGATCAATGAACCTTCTTACCTGTTACCCAAGCTTTACACAGCATCCAAAGAAAAACACTATTACTCACCAAATACCTTCTCCACATTCTGCCAGGCTCACACAAAAACCTATAAAACCATTCCAAACCCATTTTCTGCATCCAAACCGGAGCTCTTTTTGTCACCCCTGCAATCACATCAAAACTGCCACCCACTCCCATCACAAAAGGCACATCCATGGCAGCGGTATACTTATTCAAAAAAATCTCTTTTTGGGGACTGTTCATCGCCACAAATAACGCATCGGCCTTTGAATTGCGTATCTCATCTACAATGCTGGCTTCATCTTCCGCCTTAAAATAGCCGTTACGATACCCTGCTACTGATAAATCCGGATACTTAGATTGAAAATGCTTGATCACTTTGGTCACCACTTCTTCGCGAGCGCCCAGAAAATACAATCGGTAATTCTTTTGCGGTGCTTGTGCCACAATATGGGTAAAAAGATCAATGCCGGCCACTCTTTCAGGTATGGATAAGCCCAACAGTTTGGCACCCCATACGATGCCCTGACCATCCGCATTGATCAGCCCACAACTATTCACTACCTCTCTTAACCCTGCGTCCTTTTGCATCATGACCAGTTTGGCCACATTGACGACCACATGTTGCGTGGGCTTGCGCTGTTCAATAATGCCAGACACCGCCTTGAGGGTTTCATCCATGGTGAGCGGGTCGATTAAAGCACCGAAAAAATTAAGCCTGGGTTTATTCTGCTGTATTTTATTACTCGCACACTGTAGCATAGACGCTCTTCTTTTCTTTGATAGATTGATAATGAGTTAAAGCATAAAACATCCACGCTTGAGACCAGCGCATATACGGTATTTTATTGGTAAAGAATCTGCCCTTCTGATAATAAAAATAGCCTTTACGGTCAAAGAATTGACTCATCGCCAAATCCACATTTGCCTGCATCAACCTACTGGCATCTGTTCTGTCTTTTGCGGTAAACAGGCCTGTCTCATCCTCAATCAATTGAGCAAAAAATAAAATGCTCACGGCTATGGTGTGAATGTCTGTGGGGTACTGTTTGTTGTGATAATACTTAGGAGCCCCCTCTGCGGTGAATAAATGCTTCACATAATAGGCAAACACCTTTTTAATCTTAGAATCGATCTCATCTGTGTTTGTCTGTTTTTTAATTTCTAATAAGGACTGTAAATTGAAGGCCGTATGAAAATTATCCATCCAGCGATGATGCGAACGCGTGCCATAAGGCCAATAACCTTCTATTGTGATATCCGTAAGCGAAAACCGAACTGCCTTTAAAGCTAATTCATGTAACTCTGTCTCATTTAAAAGAGTTGCCGCACGACTTAAAAATGCTGCAGTAAGTAGATTGGCGTTATGCACCTCAGCCTCCTGCCCTGGGATATAAGCAAAGCATAATTTTTGATCGTTCTCCCAGAGAATCATTTCATTCAAAATAAAAGCTTTGATATTCGCTATGTCTTCTTTGACACTTTGATCGGGAAACTCATTGTAATAATCCAGCAAAGCATTCCCAACAAATACGGTAGTCACCACATTGGGGGTGCCTTGTGGCACATAAAAGGCTCTAGCCTGCCAGTCAAAGTTATAGCCCCAGGCAATGCCCTGCTCACGCTGAATGACACAGGCTCTAAGTCGAGCCAATAAATCAAAACACTGCTGCTGAGCAGCATCAGCGGGATGATCCTTAAGGCGCTTTAAGTAACTCTGCAAAAACAAAGCTCCACCTTTGGCATTAAACCCCTTAGGCACACCAAATAACGGCCTAAGATTCACAGGACTGCGTTTGAAAAGCTGAATCCAGCACAAACGAACGAACTCGCTTTTGTAAAGAGGCGTTGCTTTAAGGAAACGGCTGTTGAGGCCATCGAAGAGGTCGAAGCCTTCGAAATCTAATTGCTCGATATATCGATGAAAAGAGCCAAATCTATTAAGCATCAACTTAATATCTTTTCTCGTTGCAATGCACTCGAACAATTTTGTTTAACCATTTGAAGTTTTCCCTGCTTAGAACGTGGAATCTTCTCGATTCTCTCAATGCGAAAATGCGTTGATGGAGAGATATACTTTTTTAGTCTCTCTAAAAGAAAATCATGCTGCTTTATTCCAAAACCAGGCTCAACCGCAATAAGCACCTGTATTTCTTCTTCAGAATTTTGAATAAACTGCATTTCAACTAAATGATCAACCCCTCTTGGAATATGATTATAGATAGTAACCTTGCGACCTTCAGGCGTTAACAAATAGCTGGTCTGTCGTCCAACAATGCGTTTAATGATCGGAAAAGGCTTGCCACATTCACAGCACCCCGCATCATCGAGTTCAATAATATCTCCCACACGATAGCGAATTAAGGGCATCGCACGATTAAACAAGGTGGTGCCAATAATACTGGAGTCGTTATCACCCTCTCGTTCAAATTCATGAATGGCGTAGTCCGACATTTCATGATAAGTACCGAATTTGCACTGAGCAATAGCAGCTGTACGTTCGGCATTTCCATACCAGTCGAACACTTTGCACGAAAAAGCCTTCTCTATTACTTCGCGCTGATAAGCAGCTATTGATTCTGATGAAGTAAACACATATGGGATAGGTAGGTCAATTTTTTTGCGTAAGCAATACTCTGCCAAAATATATGCTGTAGACGGATACGCATGTAGATCAAATGGTTCGAACTTTTTTATCTGCTCAATGTAGAGTGGTAGTGTCTCTTCAGACATATGATAGGATGAGAAA